>CALSAT010000306.1:0-5146 GCA_943372905.1 Bacteroides fragilis
GCGGAGAGAAAAGAAGCGCCCCCGGCAGAAATGCCGCCGCACAGGTTTGTAAAAATCATATTGATTCCATTGCCAAACTGGAACCCAATGCCAAAGTCATCGTAATGGGCGATCTGAACGATGATCCCATAAATGAAAGCATTACCAAAATACTGGGCGCCAAACCAAAAGCCGGTGAAGTAATGAAAGGAGGCCTGTTCAACCCCTGGACTGATATGTACAAAAAAGGAAATGGTACACTCGCCTACCAGGATGCATGGGGCCTGTTCGACCAGATCATCATCTCCTATCCCTGGCTCAGCAAAAACCAGGATGGTCTGTTCTTGGCGCAACCACATATCTTCTTCAAAGAATATTTAGTAGAAAACAAAGGCCGCTATAAAGGATACCCCATGCGCACCTGGGATGGCAATACCTACCGCGGCGGCTACAGCGATCACTTTCCCACTTACCTGGTAATGCTGAAAGAGGTGAAGGAAGTAAAGAAAGGGTTTTAGAGGAAAGCCGGAGTATCTTAATTCAACTCTGCATTTGTATCACGGCGTGGTAGCAGCAGAGATATGCTCCGGTAAATCCGGTCGTACAAATAGCTTTACTGCAATAAAAAATAAAAGATACCCTGCCAGGCCGCCAATGGTGTTCAATAAAAGATCATCCACATCAAAGACCCCCAACCCGGTATAAAGCTGGGTGGTTTCAAATAAAAGGCTGACCATAAACACGGCCAGTATGGTCTTCCATCCTTTTCGCAAACGCCTGAACAACCAGGGAAACAAAATTCCCAGCGGTACGAAACCAATTATGTTTCCACCTAAGTTTTTATACTTGATCTTCTCGTTCATGCGTCCATAATAAAACAATTTGATAGTAGAGAACAGTTTCCAGTTGGCATTCTTCCAGCCTTCTTTAGCCACCTGCTTCGCATGAAACTGGTGAGTAAAATAATCTTTATAATACCGGGGTGACTTTTTAAAGAGAATATACTTGGCCAGCACCAGCATGGTCATTATCAATAAACCCCACAATATAATCCGGATGCCTTTGTGTTGATTCATCATTCTCTTTTTACAATATGAAAATACAGGGTAAGGAGAATGCAAGTCGCATAAAAAAGTGGACTTTGCTCAAAAGGATGACCTCTTTCTAAAACAACACCTCAAAAAAAGTTATCATAATACCTTTAGCATCCAAAAAACGTATCAGTAGTAATAATATTGCTGTAATTTATTTATAGACAGTAGCTTAGGGTTTAGCGAATTTCCCTTATAACGCAGGGTCTTTAGCCTTAGCGCCGGAAAAATCTCTCGTAGCGTTCAAAAAGACTCCCTTAGATGATGATAAATCTCCCAAAGCGCTGAGAGAGTTTGCCTATTATCTGAGCGTTGGAGCTCCTGCAACGGGCGTTAGAGCTTTAGCAACGGGCGTTAGAGCTTTAGCAATGGGCGTTGGAGCCTTAGCAAGGAGCGTTGGAGCTTTGGCAACGGGCGTTAGGGCCTTGGCAACGGGCGTTGGAGCCTTAGCAAGGAGCGTTGGAGCCTTAGCAAGGAGCGTTGGAGCACCCGCTCCCAGCGTTGAGCTACCCGCTCGCAGCGTTGGAGCATCCGCTCGCAGCGTTGGAGCATCCGCTGCGAGTGTGGGAGCATCCGATGCGAGTGTGGGAGCATCCGCTGGGAGTGTTGAAGCATCCGCTGAGAGTGTGGAAGCATCCGCTGTGAGTGTGGGAGCATCCGCTGCGAGTCTGAGAGCCTTAGCAACCAGTGTTTTAGCCTTGGCAATGAGTGAGTTCCCTTTTTACCATTCACGGGTATCCATTTACCGCTCCCCAATCCCTAAAATACTTCCAAAACAGGCTTCCCTTTTCTGTTTCAAACCCCTATCTTTGCCGCCCCAAATCTGTGTTCGCAGATTCTTTCCTTGTTTTACAGGGACTGTCCAATGGGATAAACCGAATTTAAAAAAGTAAAAACATCTACATGAACAATTACGAATTGATGGTGATTTTTACCCCGGTTTTGAGTGATGATGAGTTTAAAGCTGAGCAAAAGAAATATGCGAAGCTGGTTACCGACGCTGGTGGCTCTATCGTAGCTGAAAACCCCTGGGGATTAAAATCATTAGCTTACCCGATCCAGAAAAAAACAACTGGTTTGTACTGGGTAATGGAATTTACAGCCGCTTCTGATTTCATCGAAAAGCTGAAGATCCAAATGTTGCGTGACGAAGCAGTGCTCCGTCACCTTTGCACTAAACTCGATAAATACGCCGTCGAGTATAATGCCAGAAAGAAAAGTGGTGTAAAATCAGGAACCGAAAAAGCAGTGGAGGCGTAATATCATGGCAAAAAATGAAATTAAATACCTGACCGCCATCAAAAGCGACAAAAGAGAGAAAAAATTCTGCCGCTTTAAAAAATATGGCATCCGCTACATCGATTATAAAGATGTGGAGTTCCTCAAAAAATTTCTGAACGAGCAGGGTAAATTATTACCGCGCCGCCTCTCCGGAAACAGCCTGAAATACCAGCGCAAAGTTTCTGATGCTGTGAAAAAAGCCCGTCAGATGGCATTATTGCCTTACGTAACAGACCTTTTAAAATAACCTCACCCTAATCCCGTTTATAACGGGAGACAGTGTCGGTAAAACGAAACTGGGTTGGTGAACAAAAAGAGAACAATGGAAATCATTTTAATTCAAGACGTAGATAACCTGGGTGGCAAGAACGAAGTGGTAAAAGTAAAGAATGGCTATGCCCGTAATTACTTATTGCCCCGCCAGCTCGCTGTAGAAAACAGCCCCAGCAACAGAAAGCAACTGGAAGAGCGGATGAAGCAGGTGAAAAAGAAAGAAGATAAAATGCTGGCTGAGATCAACAGCGTAATTGCGAAACTGGCTGAAGCCCCCATTAAACTGGGCGCTAAAACAGGTACCAGCGGCAAGATCTTCGGCAGCATCACCTCTTTACAATTAAGCCGTGCTATCCGTGAACAAAGAGGATATGAGATCGACCGCAAGAAGATCACTATCCCCGAAGACCTGAAAGAAGTAGGCGCTTATAAAGCCACGATCGACTTCGGCAATGGCAAATCCACTGAAGTGGACATCGAAGTGGTAGCTGAATAAGTTTCCCTGAAAATAACCCGAAGCCCCTCCGAACAGGAGGGGCTTTTTTTATTGTCGCCGCCAGTAATACCTCCGCATAACAGGTTGATTAGGCGTCCGTAAGGCGGGGAAATGGCGGTTTGGGGGCCCGATAATGCTGGCAATAAGGCCCTTAATGGTATTATACCATAAAAAAATAGCAATATGTGGAAAAAAAATCCGTTATTTTGTCTTGCATTTGGTGCTCTTTCAGTTTCACAAGTCCTGAACGTCTCGAAAAACCGTTGAATGTTCATTGGGTACTGTTTACTGTTGACACTTTTATTTTTTTTAAAACATCTCAAAATGAACATTTACGTAGGAAACCTTAGTTGGAACCTGAAAGACCAGGACCTGTCCAATCTTTTCGCAACACATGGCGAAGTAACATCTGCCAAAATTGTTACCGACAAATTCACTAACCGCTCCAAAGGCTTTGGTTTTGTGGAAATGGCCAACGATGACCAGGCACAAGCTGCAATTGCTGCTTTGAATGGTACTGAAGTTGACGGTCGTAACATCGTTGTTAACGAAAGTCGTCCTAAGCCAGAAGGCGGCGGCGGCGGTGGCTTCAAGAAAAGAAGCTTCGGTAACGGCGGCGGTGGCGGCGGCTACAAAGGTGGCAGCGGCGGCGGTGGCGGCTACAAAGGAAAGAGCGGCGGCGGTGGCGGCTACAACCGTGACCGTGGTGGATACAATAACGATTATTAATAATAACGATATTTATCTCGCTTTAAAAGTCTGGTTCGAAAGAGCCGGACTTTTTTTATTTTCAATGCTAATATGCAACAACCAACACTCTCCCCCATTGTAGCAGGCTGCATGAAATGGGGCCAATGGGGCGCCGGCTTCACTACCGGACAATACGTCAATATGATCTCTGCCTGTGCCGACCTTGGCATCAGCAGTTTTGACCATGCCGATATTTATGGTGACTACAGTACCGAAGAAGAATTTGGGAAAGCCCTGCACCAATTACCCGGACTGCGCAAAAAGATCCAGCTTATTACCAAGTGCGGGATAAAGATGCCGGTAGCCAGCCGCCCCTCCTTCCGGATAAAATCATACAACACCAGCAAAGAGTATATTATTGAATGTGCGGAACGGTCGCTTAGCAATCTGCATACAGATTATATAGATGCATTTCTTATTCACCGCCCCGATCCGCTGATGAACCCGGAAGAAATAGCAGAAGCATTCAGCCGGTTAAAACAACAGGGGAAAATATTGCATGCCGGTGTATCCAATTTCACTCCGTCACAAACAAGCATGTTACATAAATATTTCCCTGTGGAGATAAATCAAATTGAAGTCTCATTGTTGTATATGGACCCGTTTCATAATGGACAACTGGACCAATGCCAGCAGGAAAAAATAGTACCTATGGCCTGGAGTCCACTTGGTGGCGGCAATTTACTTACTGATACCACCAGTGAAAGAAACAAAAGAATTGTAGCAGCAGCAGTCAGCCTCAGCGATAAATATGCTACCAATATAGAGAATATCCTCCTTGCCTTTTTACACCGTCATCCTTCGGGCATCATCCCGGTATTGGGCACTGCTAAGATTGAACGGTTACAATCGGCAATGGCTACAGCCGGTCTCCGGCTGGAAGCAGAAGAATGGTTCATGCTGTGGGAGGCATCGGCCGGGAAACAGGTGCCGTAAATAAATAACAGAAGCAGGCAGTAATCCTGCTTTTTTGTTGTTCAATATAGTCTTTGCACTATTGCAGCTTTGCGGGAACTACTAAATCTTCGCTGCAGCTTCTTCACCGGTATTGATCGCCCCTTCCATAAAGCCCTGCCAGTCGGCCAGGTGTTCACCCGCAAAATGTGTGTGAATATGAGACCGTTTCAGTATCGGCATCACCCTGAACCATTGGCCCTTTCCATACAGTGCATACGCACCATGACTGAACTCATCATTGCCCCAGTAATAATTGGTTTGTCTTTCCAGCGTATCCTTCACATCATCAAAATGCGGCTTTAATGTCTGCAGCACCATG
>CALSAT010000307.1:0-5127 GCA_943372905.1 Bacteroides fragilis
AAATGGTGATCGATGATTATGAATGGAATGTAATTACCGGCAATGCAGAAAGCATTTTCAGGCAAAGAGTAAAAGAAGGCAAAACGGTTGGTATCATAAGTGAAGCCGGTTGCCCGGGAGTAGCCGATCCGGGTCAGTCATTGGTTGCCATCGCACAGGAAATGGGTGCAGATATAAAACCACTGGTTGGGCCCAGTTCTATTTTGCTGGCACTGATGGGCAGCGGTATGAATGGACAGCAGTTTCAGTTTGTCGGATATCTGCCCATTGAGAATCAACAGCGCATAAAAGCATTAAAAGAATTGGAAGCTGAATCCACCAGAAAAGGATGTACGCAGATATTTATAGAAACACCCTACCGAAATAACCAGTTGACAGAGGCTATATTGAAAAATTGCAATGACAATACCAGGCTTTGCATTGCGGTGGATATTACCGGTAAAAAAGAATGGATAAAAACCAGGACCGTTGCTGAATGGAAAAAAGAAACGATCGACATTCACAAACGACCAGCCATTTTTCTTCTCTTTAATGATAAGTAAGCAGGTGCCACTACGGTTGCCGCATAGATACGATGCTATCCACAATGTAAACGGTATTTCCTCTCCAGGGCAGCACCCCGTGGTACTCTTTGTAATGCAAGTCAAACAGTTTGCCGCTGTTTGCCGCTAATATTTCATAGATTTCCCTGGTCTTAATAGAAAACTCAAACTCGTACGACTGTATTGCCCCAACAGTTTTGCTTCTGATACCCTCCTGGATCAGTTTGCCTTCATACGTTTTAAAAATATTTCCCTTCCTCACGGCATAGTTCAGATGGCCGCTTTTCACACCTTCGCCAAATACAAAAAAGAACTTGAAGTAAATAAAAACAATTAAGCCGATCGCCAGTAATACCATAAACGTCCTGGCAAACCGTTTTAATCCGGTCACTTTCTTTTTCATTGGAGGTTGTTCTAACGGTTGTTCGGAAAGTGGGGCATTTTCAAGTTCCATATACAATGGTTTATAACAAAAAATTTGTACTATAAATCAATTAATATTATACATTTGTCCTCAATTTACAACTTGTTTGTAAACATGACTAACATTCTGACACATACCAAGCAATTGGCCTTTCATGCGCCTATTACCAGCGGAGTTTACTCTGTAGGGTTTGATGTGTTTACTTTCTCCCGCCCCCGACGCCGCCCTGTGTTCTGACAGGACGAACCTTTCACCATGGTCCCTGTCAGTGAAATTACCCCGGAGGAAATACTTTTCAGGATTGGTGGCCTTTTTTATATCAATTATATTTTAAAGTGGACAATCAAAAGATAATTATCAGGGTAGCTACTGTACCAGACAAAGTTTACTCTAAAACCATCACCGATGAAATGGCTGCTTCTGCTGCCGCCAGGGGTACCGGTATCGCTACTCGTACACCTGAGTACATCGAGGAGAAGATTGATGAAGGCAAAGCTGTTATCGCCATCACCGACCAGAATGAATGGGTGGGTTTTTGCTATATCGAAACCTGGAGCCACGGTGAGTATGTAGCTAACAGCGGTTTGATCGTTGCCCCTGCTTTCAGAAAAAGCGGAGTGGCAAAATCCATCAAAAAAAGAATCTTTGAACTATCCCGGGAAAAGTATCCTGAGGCAAAACTCTTTGGGTTAACTACCGGCCTCGCTGTAATGAAGATCAATAGCGATCTTGGTTACGAACCGGTGACCTACTCCGAACTCACCCAGGATGAAGCCTTCTGGGCCGGCTGCAAAAGCTGCGTGAATTATGACATACTTATGAGTAAGGAACGGAAGAACTGTATGTGCACAGCCATGCTGTACGATCCTAAAGACCACTATGAGCCGGAAGAAACAAAGCAATTCTTTGAAGAGAATAAAAAAGGATTTGAACGCCTGCTGAAATTCAAGCAGTGGAAACTGTTAAAGCCCTTTTTAAAAAAGGATAAAGATGGTAACGGCGGCGCCAGCAAACCTAAATCTCTCCTGCATCATTTATTTCATTTATAAAAGCTGACTAATTACCATGCCGAAAAAAGTAGTTTTAGGTTTTAGCGGAGGATTAGACACCTCTTATTGTGCAATATACCTTGGCGAAGACAAGGGGTATGAGGTACACAGCATTATTGTCAATACCGGCGGTTTCGACAACGAGGAATTGAAACAGATAGAAACCCATGCTTTTAAACTGGGGGTAAAAACACATACCACCATAGATGCGGTAAAAGGATACTATGACCGTATCATCAAATACCTGATCTATGGGAATGTACTAAAGAATAATACCTACCCTTTATCCGTATCAGCTGAGCGGCTAAGCCAGGCACTTCATATTGCGGAGCATGCAAAAAAGCTGAATGCTGATGCGGTTGCACATGGCAGCACAGGAGCTGGCAACGACCAGGTTCGTTTTGATATGATCTTTCATATCATGATACCTGGCGTGGAAATAATTACTCCTATAAGGGATCTGAAACTAAGTCGGGAAGAAGAGATCGCTTATCTGAAAGCTAAAGGCGTGGAGATGAACTTTGAAAAGTCAATGTACTCCATCAATAAAGGACTTTGGGGAACCAGTGTGGGTGGTAAAGAAACACTTTCATCAAAAGGCATGCTGCCAGAAGAGGCATGGCCTACACAGGTCAGCAAGTCAGATAACCAGGAAATCCGGCTTCGTTTTACCAAAGGGGAATTAACCGGCGTTAATGATCAATCATTTCCTCATCCATCTGAAGCCATTCAATATTTACAAACCATTGCCGGGCCTTATGGTATTGGGCGGGATATACATGTGGGTGACACTATCATCGGAATCAAAGGCCGGGTGGGTTTTGAAGCCGCCGCGCCGATGGTGATCTTAAAGGCACATCATGCATTAGAAAAACATGTGCTCACCAAATGGCAATTACAATGGAAAGACCAATTGGCACAATTCTATGGCAACTGGCTGCATGAAGGACAGATACTTGAACCGGTAATGAGGGATATTGAAACCTTTTTGGAAAGTACCCAGCAGCATGTAACAGGTGATGTATTTATTCAACTGATGCCCTATCGTTTCCAGATGATCGGCATTGAAAGTCAATTTGACCTGATGAACAGCAGATTCGGCAAATATGGTGAAATGAATACCGGCTTTACCGGGGATGACGTTAGAGGGTTCAGCAAAATATTTGGCAATCAAACATCCATTTATCATTTGGTAAAACAAGATACGGATGGCAAAAATTAAAGTTGGTATTATCGGGGGTGCTGGCTACACCGGAGGTGAATTAATACGACTGTTGTTAAATCACCCCGGTGTGGAAACCTCTTTTATAAATAGCCGGAGCAATGCCGGTAAAACTGTATCCTCCATTCACCAGGACCTGGCAGGTGATACTGAGCTCACATTCACCGGTGAATTGAAGAATGATATTGACCTGCTCTTCCTTTGCCTGGGACATGGCGAATCCAAGAAATTCCTGTCAGAGAATATAATTGCTGATAAGACCAGGATCATTGATCTCGCCAATGACTTTCGGCTATCACATACAGCACAACTGGAAAATCGTCACTTTGTGTATGGTTTGCCCGAACTAAACAGGGAGAAAATCAGGACGGCGCACAATATCGCTAACCCAGGCTGCTTTGCCACGGCCATTCAATTAGGCTTGCTTCCGTTGGCGAAAGCCGGTATGCTTAAGGATATTTATACTACCGGCATAACGGGAAGCACAGGAGCCGGACAAAGCCTTACCGCCAGCTCCCATTTTAGCTGGAGGGCAAATAATATTCAGGCATATAAAACATTAACGCATCAACATCTCGGTGAAATTGGTGAAACGCTCCTGCAACTGCAACCAGCCGGAAATATTGAAGTCAACTTTGTCCCGTGGAGAGGTGATTTTACCAGAGGTATTTTTATCAGTTCCACAATAAGCTGTGATCTCAGCCTTGTAGAATTAAATGAGCTGTATTCAGCATTTTACGCTGATCATCCCTTTACTACAGTAAGCAAGGACTCCATTTTTCTGAAGCAAGTGGTTAACACCAATAAAGCAATCATCCAATTAGAAAAAGCAGGAAGCAAACTGGTGATCCATTCCACGATTGATAATTTATTAAAAGGCGCCTCCGGACAGGCCGTGCAGAATATGAATCTGCTGTTTGGATTTAACGAAACAGAAGGATTGAAGTTAAAAGCTAACTATTTCTAAACTACACCTATGAATTTATTCGACGTATATCCCATCAATGAGATAACCATTGTAAAAGCCAAAGGCTCTTATGTATGGGATGATAAAGGAGAACAATATCTTGACCTGTACGGTGGCCATGCTGTGATCAGTATTGGTCATACACATCCTCATTGGGTGAAGCGAATCGAAGATCAATTGGAAAAGATCGCATTCTATTCTAACTCAATAAGAATTCCTTTACAGCAAGAATTGGCGCAAAAGCTTGGAAAGATATCCGGCAAAGAAGATTACCAGCTTTTTCTTTGTAACAGTGGTGCCGAAGCAAACGAAAATGCGTTAAAACTGGCCAGCTTTCATAATGGAAGAAAAAAGATCATTGCTTTCAGTAAATCTTTTCATGGCAGAACATCATTGGCAGTTTCAGCTACTGACAATAAGAATTATATCGCCCCGGTAAATGAAACAGACAATGTCATTTTTCTTCCTCTTAATGACGAAGATGTATTGGAAGAGTACTTTGAAAAAAATGGCCAAAGCATCTCTTCTGTCATTATTGAAGGAATTCAGGGAGTGGGGGGTATCAACGTGGCAGCGGACAGCTTCCTGAAGAAGATCCGTTACCTCTGTGATAAACACGGGGCTGTATATATTGCTGATAGTGTACAATGTGGCTATGGTAGAAGTGGAAAATTCTTCAGCCACGACTTTGCCGGAGTAAATGCCGATATATATACTATGGCAAAAGGAATGGGCAACGGATTTCCTGTAGCGGGTATTATTGTAGCGCCACATATAAAGCCAAGGCATTTTCAATTGGGTACTACGTTTGGCGGCAACCACCTGGCTTGCGCTGCTGCATTAGCGGTACTGGAAGTGATCGAAGAAGAAAAACTGATGGGTAATGCGGTAATGGTGGGCAAATACCTGAGAGATGAGCTTTC
>CALSAT010000308.1:0-5124 GCA_943372905.1 Bacteroides fragilis
GCGGGAAGAAGTGCCTTTGGCAAAATCATGCTGTTCAAACAATACTGTCTTTAATCCCCTGGAGGCAGCGTCTAAGGCAGCACCCAGGCCGGTGGCACCACCGCCGATGATGCAGATGTCAAACTCATTTACAGCGGAAAGCTGTTGTATGGATAAAGAACGGTTCATGCAGAGGAAATTATTAATTAATAATTATTAATTAATAATCAGATGAAGCCCAGGCAATACTAGCTTTCACGGCACGCTGCCAACCGGTTACCAATTCATTTCTTTTGGTGTCATCCATGACTGGTGAAAACTCTTTATCCACCTGCCACTGTTGCTGTATCTCAGCTATATTTTTCCAATAGCCCACCGCCAGCCCTGCTAAGTATGCAGCGCCCAATGCGGTGGTCTCTGTTATTTTGGGCCGCACTACTTTAGTGTTTAGAATATCGCACTGAAATTGCATCAACTGGTTGTTTACGGTAGCGCCACCATCCACCCGCAGTTCTTTTATATGGATACCTGCATCTGCTTCCATTGCTTTGAGTACATCATAGGTTTGGTAGGCAATACTGTCTAAAGCTGCTCTTGCTATATGCGCATTACTGCTGCCTCTTGTCAATCCGAAAATGGTACCCCTCGCATATTGATTCCAATGCGGGGCGCCCAGACCAGCAAAAGCAGGTACCAGGTACACTCCATCAGTATCCTGCACCTGGGCGGCCAGTGCTTCCACTTCAGAAGAACTGCGGATGATCCTGAGTTCATCCCGCAACCATTGCACCACCGCACCGGCGATGAAGACACTGCCTTCCAGTGCATATTCCGTCTTCCCGTCAATTTGCCAGGCAATGGTGGTCAGTAAATTATTATTAGAGGTAATCGCTTTTTCCCCGGTATTCATCAGCATAAAGCAGCCGGTTCCGTAGGTGTTTTTTACCATGCCCGGCTGGGTGCAGAGCTGACCAAATAAAGCTGCCTGCTGATCACCGGCTATGCCGGCAATAGGAATGCGGGAATCGGGAATGATATTGCCTGTAACGCCATATATCTTACTGCTTGGTTTTACTTCCGGCAAAACAGCAGCAGGGATATCAAATAGTTGCAGCAAATCCTCATCCCATTGCAGGGTATGGATATTGAACAGCATCGTCCGAGAGGCGTTGGACACATCTGTTACATGCACTTCACCATTCGTTAGTTTCCAGGTAAGCCAGCTATCGATGGTGCCAAAAGCCAGTTCGCCATTCAGGGCCTTCTGACGGGCTCCTTCTACATTGTCTAAAATCCATTTTACCTTGGTAGCAGAAAAATAAGCATCAATGATAAGTCCGGTTTTTTGTTGAATTATACCGGCATGATTGGCAGATTTCAAATCATCACAATAGGATGCGGTGCGCCTGTCCTGCCAAACGATGGCATGGTAGATGGGCTGGCCGGTACTACGTTCCCATACAACGGTTGTTTCCCGCTGGTTGGTAATGCCAATAGCGGCCACCTGTTTCATATTGATATGTGCTTTGGCCACGGCTTCGGCCATGGTACCAAACTGGGTGCTCCATATTTCATTCGCATCATGCTCCACCCAACCGGGCTGCGGGAATATTTGTTTAAATTCTTTTTGTGCTACGCTGATGATATTACCCTGTTTATCAAACAACATACTTCGACTGCTGGTAGTGCCCTGGTCGAGGGCAAGGATGTAATGTGATGACATACTAAAAGATTAGTCAGTAAGATAAACGAAAATTTCTTTTCCATTATGTCCGGGACCTAAATACCGGATAAGGTAATATTATCTCTTTTAGTTATTTTGCCGGGAATTAAATGTATCATCAAGATGAAATTTGCACGGATAATAAGTGTGTGTGTCTTTTTGTCGTTCATAATGGTGCCCGGAAATGCGCAAACGGAAAACTGGCCCAAAACATTGCTCTGGAAGATTGAGCGGAGTGATCTGAAAAAGCCGTCCTTTCTTTTTGGCACCATGCATTTACAGGATAAACGGCTGTTTAATCTTGGTGATTCCTTCTATCACTATTTTGAAAAAGCGGAAGGCTTTGCCATTGAGGTGAATTTTAATGAGTACATCGATTCCTTGCTTGGCAGAACATTCAACAGTGTGGAGGACGAGCAGTTAAATGACGGAGAGGAAGGAATAAAAGATGTTAGAATTGATACCACATCAAATATTGAAATACCACCTCCACCGAAGGAGGAACTGAAGAACAACAAGTATTTTAAAAAGTATTTCCGGAAGATCCGTAATGAAAGGACCAGGCGGCTGTTAGTATATGGAGAGATGCCTACCATACTGGATGCCTACCTGTACGGCATGGCTATGAAACAAGGTAAATGGCTGGGTGCTGTAGAGGAAGTGAAAGATCAGCTAAACATGATGGATGAATTTGGTAAAGACCTTGATGAGGATGATATGAACGAGACTGAGGAAAAGATGATGTTCACCCTTGATAACATGATCAACATATACCTGAACAAAGACCTCGATAAAATTGAACAGTATGCAGTAAAGGGCGGCAGCTCCCGGATGAAAGCGGCAGTTTTTACTAACCGAAATGTAAAAATGGCGCACAGTATTGACAGCCTCAGTCATAGCAGAAGTATGTTTTATGCAGTGGGGGCTGCTCATTTGCCCGGCGATTCAGGAGTTATTAAATTATTAAGGGCGCAGGGTTACACTGTTACCCCCGTATATTCCACCACCACCCTGGCAGCAGAAAAGTATGCAGAGAATCTTCCAGCGTTGGCATGGCGGCAGGTAACACAGGCAGACAGTCTTTATACTATTGACATGCCCGGAATTCCTACAGACTACAATATGTTTGGCGACCTGGTGAAAATGAAAGTGCTGGTTGATATGACCACTATGACCTTTTTCATGACGGGGCATACCATTTCGCAGTTCGATGAAAGCAAGCTTACCGATGTATTAAAAGGTATGGCCCAATCTATGGGGGGCAACCGCGGCAAGCTGGAGAATGTGAAACAGTTTGAGCAGTCCGGCCTGAAAGGAGTGGAGGGCCAGATATCAGGCGGCGGAGTTTTCTTTAAAGTACAGGTGCTGACCAATAACAGCACTGCCTTTTTTCTGTTGCTGGGCAGTAATAAGAAGACCGTCATTAATACACCTGATGCAGGGAAATTCTTTGCTTCGTTCCGGACAAATGGAAAACAGCAATCAGTTACCCCAAAGGATTGGGCATTGTTTGACTTACCTGAGAAAGCCTTTAGTGTATCCATGCCGGCAAAACCCAAACGAAACAAAACATTTGAAAAGCAGGCGCTGAATTCCGGCTGGAACTTTACAGTCTATGATTGTACAGATCTTAGTGCAGGATTATATTACTTAATGCAGATACGGGATATAGAGCCCGGCCATTTCCTGGAAGGAGATTCCCTGTATTTCAGTTCTTTTAGTGAGAATATGGTGGGTGATGGTACTGAAACGTACAATGAGCATTTTTCAACTGTGAGTGGATTCCCGGCCATGCGGTTAGATGCGGTGAATGAGAAAGAGTCCCTTTTTTACAAAACGAAAAATATTATACGGGGCAACAGGGTGTATTCTATGATGGTGCTGGGCAATATTTCCAAGAAGGATGAAAAAGGACCTGACCGGTATTTCGAGTCTTTCCGCATTTCTGATTACGTGGTACCGGAAAGCAAAACTTATTCTTCAGATGACCTTACGTTCAGTACGATGGCACCAGCTAAATTTGTTATTGCTAGGAAGGAAGAGTATGAACAGGAAGATAGCACCAGAAAGCATTATACCTGCTACAGCCCGAATGATGCGGTATCTTATGAATTGCTGAAGGATTATCTTCCCAAATATTATTGGTCTGCCGATGATACTACTTTTTATAAAGGGAAAGCCAGCGCTTATAAAGCTTACACGGATTCAGTTTTGTCTTATAAAAAAATAACTAATGGAAATCTGCGGGGTGTGGAGCAGATAGTAGAGCTAAAGGGCCGCAATAACCTGCGTAAAGTGAGGTTCCTTCTCCATGGCGATACATTATACACCCTGATTACTTATGTGCCTACCCAATACATTAATAATAAAGAACACAGCGCCTTTTTTGACCAGTTCAGGGTAAAGAACGATAATATCACCACCACGGCCTTTAACAGTAAGGCCACTCAATTATTCAAAGCACTGCAGGCAAAAGATTCCGCCACGTTTGAAGAAGCAAAAACATACCTAAGTAGTGCCACATTTTCTAAAAAAGACCTGCCTTTTCTTCATGATGCATTGTTATATAATTACCAGGACGATACCCTGAATTATGGTTCGGTCACAAGCAGACTAATAAACGCCTTTGATGGCCTCTCGGACAGCAGTACGGTTGATTTTATAAGGAATAACTACAGTAAGATAAACGCCAGTAAGGAAGATAATAAAGCAGCCATGTTAAATGTGCTGGCAAATTATCAGTCGGGCTATTCTTATGCGTTGCTCAAAGAGCTGCTTATTAATAAAACACCTGAGAAGCTGGTGACGAGAAAATCTATCGGGTACCAGTTGAATGATTCGTTGCTGCTTACAAAAAGCCTTTACCCGGAATATCTCGGATTACTGCGCAAGCCGGACTTCTGGGAGGACGTTACACAGTACACGGCTGAATTACTGGACAGCAATATGCTTGATAAGGAAATATTGAGGCCCTATGAGAAAGACCTGCTGCATATTGCAGATACTTTGCTTAAAGGGACCACACTTACAGAAGAAGATGCCTGGCTTTGGAACTACCGGCACTTGCTGTATTTACTTGGCTATCTGAACACCGGTGCCGCTAATGACTTGTTGCAAGAATATGTTTCGATAAAAGATCTTGACCTGAAACAGGCAGCGGTCATTTCATTGCTGAGAAATAAACAGGTGGTGACAAACAGCGAGACAGAGAAATTAGCAGCGGATAATGGTTACCGGATTGATTTTTATGAGGAATTGAAGAAAATCGGCAGAGAGTCAGTTTTCCCCTCCAAATACCGGACACAACGATATTTTGCCGAAGCCCATTTATTTAATTATGGCGATGAAGATTATACGCCGACCTCTATGGAATACATCGGCGACAGGGAAGCTATCTTTGACGGGGAGAAGAGACGTTTTTT
>CALSAT010000309.1:0-5107 GCA_943372905.1 Bacteroides fragilis
AACACTGATAATTCTCGCAAAGGCACAATGCCGCAAAGTCAGCTACTTAATAGTCAACTTTGCGATGTAGCGCCTTTGTGAGATTTTTTTTAAATACATCAGTCAATGAATATTCTTGTAACAGGCGCCAATGGTTTTCTTGGTCATTATCTCATCGATCAGTTATTGCAAAAGGAACATACTGTTATTGCAACCGGTGCTGGTCCCTGCCGCCTGCCTTTCAGCGGACGAGAAAATTTTACTTATACACCGATGGATTTTACTGATGCTGCAAGAGTGCAGGTTGTATTTGAGGAATATAAACCGGGGGTAGTGATACATGTCGGAGCTATGTGCAAGCCTGATGATTGTGAACTGCAGCAGGAACTGGCTTATAAGGTGAATGTGGAAGGCACTGTAAATCTGCTAATGCAATCGAAACAACGGGATTCTTATTTTTTATACATATCCACTGATTTTGTTTTTGATGGAAGTAAAGGAATGTACAGTGAAGAAGATGTTCCTGATCCTGTAAATTATTATGGCTTCACTAAATGGCAGGCTGAAAAAGCGGTGATGCAATACGAAGGTAGCTGGGCTATTGCCCGTACTGTACTGGTATATGGTAAGCCTTTGGCCGGGCGATCGAATATACTTACTGTGGTAAAAGAAAAGCTGGAAAAAGGAGAAGGCTATAAAGTGGTAAGCGACCAGGTACGCACCCCTACTTATGTGGAAGACCTTGCTGCCGGTATCATATTGATGATCGAAAAGAAGGTGGGTGGAATTTTTCATCTGTCAGGGCCTGACCTTCTTACCCCATTTGATATGGCTTGTAAAACAGCTGATCTGTTGCAACTGGATAAAGCATTGCTGACGAATGTAACGGCAGCCACCTTTTCGCAACCGGCCCAGCGGCCGCTGAAGACGGGTTTTCGTATTGATAAAGCAAAAAAGGAACTGGGGTTTGCTCCAATTCCTTTTGATGAAGGTTTGAGAAAGACTTTTTTTCTTAGAAACTGAATGTAATAGCAGCTTTTATAAAACGGGGTGAGCCGGGTGTGTAATGTATTTCGGAAACTGGAGATGTCTCATCTTTTAATCTTGATTCCGTATTGAACTGGGCTTCTCTCCAATCCCGGTTGAGTAAATTTTCGCCTGATAAAGAGAACTCAAATTGATTCAGTTTATAAGAAGCTACTGCATCCAGCAGAAAATAGCCATCAGCCTCTATGGAGTTGGTTTCATCAGCAGGGCGGCTGCCAATAAAACGATAACGCAGCGAACCGCTGAATCCGTTCTTTGTTTTGGCTGTTAGTCCACCAATACTGGTGAAGGAAGGAGCCAGTGGTACAAAATCTTCGCCTTTTATTTCATCAATTGCCCGTGCCCGGGTAAGATTAACATCGAGGTCACCAAATAACCACCTGGCAAACTGGTAGCGGGCTGATACATCGATACCCATACGCCTTGTTTTGCCGCTGGGCTCCACAATGCCTGCATCACCTACATACACAAACTCCTGTTGTGAGTACAGATGCCAGAGGGCCGTTTTCAATATCAGGTTTTTATTGGGTTTTAAAATAATGCCGAGATCAGTACCGATTACTTTTGGCAATATATCATTCGCCTGGTTGTCCAATATTACACGGGTATCATTCGAATGAAATCCAATACCATTGTTCAGATACAGTTTTATTTTTTGATTGGGAGAGAAGCTGAGATTTAATTTAGGGCTCAGTGTTCCTTTCTTTTGCTTGGAAAAAGCAGTGGTACCTGCCAGTTCATCTTTGTATTTAAAAATGAAATGGTCGTACCGAAGGGCGGCATTCAGGCTGAACTTATTACTCAGTTCAATATCCTGGTTGATGTACAGGTAAGAATTAAGCTCCTTTACATCGCCTTTTTGTATGCTGTTGTAAAAAGTGTTCCTTGTTGCTTTTGATAATTCAATATCATTCACATTATCATACCGAAAACCACCCCCCAATTCTGTATTGCTTTTCATATTGCCCAGCAGGTAAGACCTGGCGGCTGTGGTATTATACCCAAAAATGTTTCTTTCTTCTTTCTGGTTGATCATGTCTCCGTTCACCGGGTCATCCAGGAAGAAAGTAAAATTGGAGTAGAGATTGAATTTATAGCGGCTGAAATAAAGTTGATCAGTGGTTTTCCAGTTGCTCTTCCATTGTTTATTGAAGCGAACATTGATATTAGTGCGGCTGGTATTGCCTCCTTCTGTATCATCAATAGCGCCAAAGCGGTTGATGATACCGGCATTGACGGCCCTGTCGGGCACCTGGCCGGAAGCAAACCATTTACTGTCGAAGGTGGAAGCCGTGATGGAAAGCTGTGATTGATTGCCAAACCAGGCATTGTATTTTCCCATTATGTTGAAGCGGTGAAAGTCCTGGGGGCTGTCGAAATAACCATCGGTGGATGAATACTCTGATGCTATATAGAATTGCTGCCTGTTCTTTTCAGTTGTTTTATTGAAAAGTTTGAGCATTCCCACTATTCTTTGCGTATTGAATTGTCCTGCTTCTGCTTTGATAGTGTTTTTGTCGAGAAACTCTTTGGTGGAAAAATCCACATAAGCTGATGTAGCGAGATTGCCTTTGCCTGCGAAGTAAGGGCCTTTTTCGAAACCTACTTTTTCTACTGTTTCAGGAATAAGGAAATGAAGATCGGCATAGCCTTGTCCATGTGCATGGCTTACCATATTTACCGGTATGCCATCCACGGCGATGGCGATATCTGTTCCGTGATCTATATCGAAACCGCGGAGGAATATTTGTTCTGCTTTACCACCGCCGGCATGTTGTGCAATAAACAATCCCGGAACAATGCGGAGTACATCCTGTGAGGTATTCACGGGCCGAAGTCTTATATCCACAGCGCTGATAGTGTTCAGGCCGGTTGTTTTTTTACTGTTAATACGCACCTCTGAGAGATCAAGGTTGGCTTTTTTCAGGTTTACATTAATAGTAGAGAGCAGGTTTGATTTTACTTCTACCGGAATGATCTCTGTCTTATATCCTACATGAGAAATGATCATTTCGTACTGACCAGGATTTACAGCGGGTATGCTGAACTTGCCGAACATATCTGAATTGTCACCCTTATTACCAGGTAAATTAATAGTAGCACCAGTGACGGGTGTATTTGACTCTGCATCTTTTATGAGCCCTTCGATAGTTCCTTTTTGCGCCAACGCTGCAAGCGGGAAGAATGCATACAAAACAAGGAGTATCTTTTTGAATTGCATAGTTGGTTTTATTTGTCTCATGTACGGGACAAAATTACTATCAGTTTTTTCCTGCCCGGCGATTTATTGACAGGCGGTGCTGATATATTTTTTAATGTAACAATCTAATCCGGACCGTATCCCGTAAGTGGTTAAGATCACAAAATCAACCGGACAAAGGGGTTACTTGGGAGATATAAAACAAGATTTTCTAACCGACACCTTCGCCATTATTTTAATCATTTAAATTATTATGTATGAAAAAAAAGATCTTCTTAGGCGGTTTGCTGGGAGCAGTATTGGTTGGCGGAATAATTTTCGCAGCTGACCATATTGATGCACCGGCCGTAACCGGACCAGGCAGCACCAGCCCTGGTAATGACATTACCGATGTGTATGCTTTTCAAAGTCCTGCTGACAACAGCAAGATGGTATTTGTGATGAATACACAAGGATTGCTTTCGCCAACTTCTTCTGCGACAGCTTCTTTTCCTTCTAATGTGATGTATGAATTTAACATCGACAACACAGGTGATAATGTAGAAGACCTGGTGATCCAGTGTCTTGTTCAGAGTGGTATGATGAGAGTGTATGGCCCGGTGGCTGTTGGTACTCCCGGCTTAACCAGCACTGTTAAAACCAGCGGTCCCAGTACCGAAGTGGCTGTTACCGCTTATAGCAGCTCCACTATCAATACCACTACCAATGCAAATGGGACAAGAATATTTGCAGGCCCGAGAGACGATCCTTTCTTCTTCGACCTGGTACGCTTTAAGGAAGTGATTGCCGGTACACAACCAGGTTTTCGCAGCCCCGGTGTGGACACTTTTGCCGGAACCAATGTGATGTCTATTGTGGTGGAAGTGCCAAAGACCTTGCTGGGCTCTGCGGCCACTATCAATGTATGGGCTGAAACAAAATCCAAGTAACCACTATTATAAAATATAAAACAGTAAACTATGTTAAGATTAAATAAACTTTCAATGTTGCTGATAGCAGCGACTTCAATACTGGCAGTGGGTTGTGATAAGGATGATGATATGCCCGCTGACACTTTTGATACCTCCGGTACTTATACACAAAACGACCAGATGGCACGTCCGGCAATTAATACCGTGTTTGTGGGTTCGGCCCGTAAGAACGAGTTTAATACCACTGTTCCGTCGGCCATGAATGCTGCTTTTAATGCACAGTTTCAAAGTGTGCTGACAGGGTTTGGTTACACTACCAATATCCTGGGTCTTGATAAGGCGACCTTTGCCGGCGTATTAGTATCGGATGTACTAAATGTAAAAACTACCGGTACCACCACTTTTTATGATGGTACTAATGTGCTGACAGGCAGGGCCCTGGCGGATGATGTGATCGATGTAGAACTGACACTCATTTTTGGTGGCGCCACTGGTGCTTCTAACCCGGGGTTGACAAAAGATAATGTGAATAGCAACGATAAAGCTTTCTTAACCACATTCCCTTATCTCGCCACACCGCATTAACAAATAATAGCAGGCCGGGTCGTCAGATCCGGCCTGCTATTAATAACAGGTGATATGAAAAGAGTAGCATTATTTACAGCAGCAATAACACTGGTAATTTCTTCATGCAGTAACAGGAAGCCTGTTGCGGATAAGAATGATTACAGCGAGTTCATGATCGATGGCCTTGTGCAAAAACAAGCCGAAACTATTAATCAGGAGATCAGCTTCTGGCAAAAAAGACTGCAGGCTGATACCGGCAGTTATGTGAACATGGCTGAACTGGCCAGCTATCAGCTTAAATTGTTCAAACTTACCGGTGATGTCAGCAGCCTGAAAAAAAGTGACTCATTGCTGAAAAGAAGTTCTGCGAAACTAAATCATACTAACCCGGAGCTTTTATATT
>CALSAT010000310.1:0-5076 GCA_943372905.1 Bacteroides fragilis
TATTTTGTCAATAACGTTTCAGAATTTAAGAATAACCTGGTTCAGGCTACAGCGTTGCCTTACAAAACAGCCAATGCAGCCATCGCAACTAATGCACAAATACAGGCAAAAGCTGAAGCGGAAGGATGTGTTACACTGGCCAATTCTGGTGCAGCTCAATTAACAAGTCCTTTTTATTCAACTACCCCTAACTTTTTACCAGCCACCGGTTCACCGGCTTTATCTGGTTCCAGCTTTACAGGCATGAATGCTTTCTTTACCAGCACCACATACCGTGGCGCATTTGGTACTGCCAACTGGACAGCCAACTGGACCAATTGGGATCCGCAGAATGCTTCTTATTAATCAGTGAATAAGTATTTACCAGGCGTCCCGGCGAAATCCGGGACGTTTTTTATTTTTGACCTCCTTCAATTTGTTAGTTCATGCGTTGCTTATCTGTGATAGTTATAACAATAATTATCCTTTTTCATTCCTGTACAGGCACACCATCCACTGGGCTGATGGAAGAACTTAAACAGTGTGACAGCGCTGTTGTAATGTATTATCATACTCCCGGAGATCCCCGTTTTTTTAATATGACCCGAGTTAAGAAGATGGACTCATTGGCAGTACTTGTGACTGATGTAAATACAAAACCCGGCCAGGCAAAAGATAGTTGTATCACCCAGGGAAAGATCTACTTCTATGGAAAAGGGGGTGCTGTGTACCCTGTTTATTTTTCCCGCAGGGAAGAATGCATGACACTTTCTTTCATTAAAACCGGCATAAAGTATTTTACAGTAATGAGCAGAGAAGCCAAAGGGATACTGGATGACATGGAAAAAAGAGTGTTTGTATTTCCCGGCAGACAGGAAGAATAGTTTATTTAATGGCAGGCGTATAGGCGTAAGCTATTTCATACGGTATCTTGGTCAGCGTTGGCAATAATTGCCCCACCGCAAGATCTTTTTGCTGTGGCGTGGGTTCGCATACAGAATATTTCATTCCATTATACATAATCGGAGTGCCGACAGGCTTCTCAAATTTTACAGCAATAGTAACATGTTCCGGAAATGCCAGTACGAGCATCGGCAGATCATATATTTCCTTTACCAGGTAAAAGAATAGCGCCGCCCGGTCTTCACAGTCACTTTGGTCATACAGTAGTGTTTGTTCGGGGCTAAGTCTTTTTTCATTACCAAACTGGCGGCTGTCCGCTTCAAACAAAAAAGCATAACGGGTAAAGCGCATCAGGAAATCAATCCCATTCCTTTCATTCATTCCTTTCACCTGCTTTTTCAATAGCGGGATAAGAGAACTGTATGTTTCATTGCTCATCGGAATATTGAAATGAGATTCGTAATCCACCACAGGGTAGTTGGCAAAAATGGTTTTCACCTGCGGATTCAATCTTACCTTAAAATGATAATCGGTCTCATTATAAGAGAATCCGATCTCTTTTTCTGTATAATCGCCGGGTTTGAAATCAGGAAGATGGGTGACCTTATAGGAGAATGGTTTTTGGGCGGCAGTCACTTGTATATTAACGGCTGAAAACGGGGTTTTCACAAAATCAATATTGCCCCCATAATCATGATAGTTCAGGCAAACATATTGTTTCCCATTTTTAGTATGGCTGGGTATATTGTATATGTTCTCATCGCTTTGTACATAAAACAGGATTTTGTCACTGGCAATACTCAGGGTGGCATCATATCCCGACCTTACCAGGAAAAACCATTTATATAAGGTATAGCGGTAATAGTTGGCAGCTTTAGGGCTTATCTGCTGCGCCGTTTTCCGGATCAGCTGGTAATATAGCCAGTCATCCAGCTGGTACTTTTTTTTGTACGCCAGCAGTTCATTGATCACCGGCTCATAATCTGCAGCACTGATGGATTGGAAAAACTGCTGTATGGCTTCTTCAGAAAGCTGGTTGTCATAGTCGGTAAAGGGGACCTTATCCAATGAAAGCTCCACGGGCTCACCAAAGAAATCGAACCTTACAGGAGGTCTTTCCGGCTGGGAAGAGGCTGTCCGGGGTAGCAACTGGAGGGTCAGCAAAAGGGGTAATATGGCAAATTTACTTTTCAAGGGTAAAAGCTATATATCCAAGATACAAAAAATTAACAATAAGGTAATATTAAATTTTTTGGCCGGTGAGTCTTTACACCTATTTCCCTTTTCAGACAGTATAAATCCTTAACCCTGAAATAACCTTGTTGTAATAGCTGCATAACAAAGGGCAGGCATCTTTACACCAGTTCTTATCTAGGTTGCAGATTGCATCATAAATGTGTTAGTTATACTCCTCTGGTGCAGTTATTTTTCTCATGCAGTTACCATCCCGCAGCAGGACAGGCTCCGGGGTGGTTTTTTTATGTCAGCCGGTTAAAGAAAATCGGGTCTTTCATTTGACACTGACCTGCTCTTTTCCATACCGCCCTTCGGTAGCCCTTTTACTATTGGATGGGCTTCTTTATATTCCCTGTTCCACCTTTATTTACTTATAGATAACCCGCAGATAAGCCGCTGATAAGTCGCAGATAAGCCGCAGATAAGCCGGTGTATAAGAAGCGGCTTATCTATGGGTCATCTGCGTTTCATCTCCCTTTTATCTGGGTCTTAAAATCCTGTTAATACCAGAACAGCAAGCAGCCAATCTTATACTTCACTGTCTGGTAGGATAAAATATTCTTACCCTATGGCAATTTTAGCAAACGGCTCCGGCTACACCGGTAGCCTGGGCGATATGAGCGCCTACCGTATGCAGGGCGTTGATCGTATAGTACTGAGAACAAAAGGCGGCGCCAGCCGCGACAAGATCCGAAACCATCCCAGTTTTGTGCGCACCCGTGAAAATAACCAGGAATGGAAGGCCTGTACCATGGCTTTCCGTATGGTCAACTCAGCGTTGGGGCCGGTACGGTTGCTGGGCGACTATAATTATAGCGGTACTTTGACTGGTTTGTGCAAGTCTGTTCAGCAGGATGAAACAATAAGTATACGGGGCGAACGGGGGATACCCTTTTCTCAAAACCTGTACAAGCTGGAAGGTTTTGGTTTAAACAAATACCATGTGTTTGATAGTATACTGCGTCACCCGCTAACCTGTGAAATGGACAGGCCGGCCGGTACAGCCATTATCCAATTGCGGGCAACAGAGCCCGGCATTAACCTGCGGAACCCGCGGAAACTGGCGATGTTCCGGTTTGTGTTTTCAATGGGCGTAATAGCGGATATCGTGTTTGACCCGGCGCAAAAAATATACAAGCCTGCGGTAGAGCTACCAGCTAACCATCTTGTATTTGCCAGTACACCCTGGTGTGCTTATGAAGCAGGTAGTGAGGCGCAGCAGGTACTACTTTCTATAAATGGATGGCAGCCGCAGTCAACTCATAGTTTACTATTGGCAGCCGGTGTGGATTTTGGGCAACCGGTGAATAATACAGAGATAAGATCAACTAAATATGCAGGGGCAGCTAAGGTGCTGAGGTTGGTGTAGGCAAGCTTTCTTAGTATATGTTGTGATTGAATAAACCACAGGCTTATGCGTTCGTGAAAAAATGCCGGATATGTGAAAATCAATTATTGCTCACTATTTAGCACCGGCATCATGCGTTAGTTGTAAAGGCTCCGGGCTTGTTTTTTATTTCGGGCCACATGAAGCAAATGATAACCAAAAAGGGCTAAGCTGCGATTTCCCGGTATTTTTTCTCTGCCAGCGAGAACAAATGATCCATGCAGGCCGGAACAGAGCTGCTATAGTCAACCTGCACAGCAGGGGCAGATTGGATCCATTGATGAAAATGCGCTGGAAACTGATCATCGATCCTGGTAAGGCAGGTAACACCCAATTGCTGAAGAGCCGCAGCATTGCACTGCTGTTCATATTGCCCACGGATAGGGGTGGCCAGTATCTTTTTCCCCAGATGCAGAGCTTCCGCCGGCGTTTCAAAACCGGCACCGGTAATTATTCCGCTGCAATCAATGAATGATTGATTGAAGAGCTCTTTTGAGACAGGCATAAATGTAATATTCGCCTCCGTACGGATCAACGTTGTCTCCTTTGAAAAAATACAAAAACGGTGATCTTTCAGTTGCCGGAAGATCACTGTAAGCTGCTCTTCACAGTAAGAAGGCAGATACACGACAAAGAAACCTTTATCTCTTGGATCTGCATTCAATATTTCTTTTTTTACAACAGCGGGGAAAATAAAATCGTCATAATTTTTAAAATGGAGCCCTACCTGGTGGGTGGCTTTTACATAGTTCTTTAGCAATAGTTCACCCATCATATTTTTTGTGCCAGGCCGTGGGGTCTTTGGTGATTTAAAGGCAGCCTGGTGGCCAAAATGAACTGAAGGAACTTTTTTTCGGGCACAGGCGGCTGATGTCATATAATCAAAGTCGTTAAGTACAAGATCATACTTCTCCACAGGTAATTCTTTTATTTCCTGCTTAACCCGAAAAGGCTGAAAGCTTTTGATCATTTGCCAGTAATCAAGGCCACCGTGACAATTATAAAAAAGACTGATGCCTTTGCTGCGGTATTTCACCGGGGCATCCAGCGAAAGATGACTGTTGTCTCCGCTAAGAAAAATGTCAACCGTACCATATTGTTGTAAATAAGGCAGCAAGGTCATCGCCCTGCTGATATGACCGTTGCCGGTAGCCTGTACTGCATAAAATATCTTCATAACATTAAGATTTAATGAAGAGAATTGATAAATAAGCCTATTTCGTCAGTGACGACACTTAGTGTTGGTATTTTTTTATTTATAGGAATAACATTGGCACCAATGAACTCTTTTTCATCATAGTGGTAAATGACCCAGTCATTGTTGCTGTATTCCAGGGCCGTCAGATTTTCCACCCAGTCGCCGCTGTTCAGGTAGGTAACGTTGCCATCCTTTGTTTCCACTACCCTTTTCTGTGGCTGATGAATATGACCACAGATCACATAATCGTAGCCCTTTTCAATGGCCAGTTCTGCGGCCGTTTGTTCAAAATCACCGATCCAGGAAACGGCTTTCTTTACACTGTTCTTTATTTTTTTACTAAAGCTCATCCTGGGGCGTCCCATTTTTTTAA
>CALSAT010000311.1:0-5067 GCA_943372905.1 Bacteroides fragilis
AGGAGATAAAAAAGATGATTGATGCTATTAAAACTGTTTTCAAAGTAGCAGATGTGCAGGAGATAACCCTGGAAGCGAACCCGGATGATATTTCTGCGGAAAAGCTTATTGAATGGAAAACAGCTGGGGTGAACAGACTCAGCATCGGTATCCAGAGTTTTTTTGAAGAAGACCTTACCTGGATGAACAGGGCCCATTCTGCCAGGCAGGCTATAGACAATTTGCAACTTGCTATAACACATTTTGAGAATATCACTATCGACCTGATCTATGGAACACCTGATCTGACAAATGAAAAATGGAAAAAAAACGTAGATACTGCCATTGCCCTGGGCATACCGCATATTTCCTGTTACGCATTGACGGTTGAGCCAAAGACCCCACTCGACAAAATGATACGGCTTCACCAAAGTCCGGCTATAGATCCGGATAAGCAATCGGAACAATTCCTCTTATTAATGCGGTGGCTTGAAGAAGCTGGCTATGAGCATTACGAAATATCCAATTTTTCCAGGCCTGGCTGGCGCAGCCGGCATAACGCAGCTTACTGGGCTGCCGGCACCGATGGTAAAACCAAAAAGTATCTTGGCCTGGGCCCTTCTGCACATTCATATAATGGAACAGAAAGACAATGGAATATTGCCAATAACCAGTCATACATCAGCTCCATACAACAGAATACCATCCCTTTTGAAAAAGAGGTGCTGACACCTGTACAGCAACTTAATGAGTACCTAATGACCTCATTACGTACAGCAGAAGGAATAAATATGGAAGTGTTGCAAACCGCATTTGCAGTAGGCGAAGAGCAACTACTGGCTAAGGCAGAAAAATTCATCCGTTCGGAATTAATGGCACAAAAGAACCGTTCGCTTTTTCTTACCAGGGAAGGAAAATTACTGGCCGATGGAATTGCCGCGGAACTTTTTTACTAATACTTAAAATATCCAGGATAAAATAACATTTAAAGCGCAGCCCAGCGCCACCACAGATGTAAGGATAAAATTGAACCATTTAATAGGGTATGGCTTAGTACTTCCTTCTTTTCTTCCGTCCTGCCATTTGTTAAAATCGAGAACATTCAAAACGATAAGAACAATCGAAGCAACTAAAAATACAGTTTGAAAAAAGGCGATCATGGGGCAATTATTTATTACCTGTGAAGGTAAAGTTTTACTCCCAAGGTTGAAGGTCAGATTTAAAAAAAATTGCGTCATTTACTGTGTTGCCGCCAGTAAAGAATACCCTGCCTGATGGTGAGGCACAAGACCATTAGCAAAATGGCTGTTGGGGTAAATCCGTGGTATGATAAAGGCATAGGGCAGTGTATTAAATCCAAAGATCAAATCACAAATCCAGGGTTTCAAAAATCAGACCAGCACTTGTTCAATCCGTTTAAACCCTTCTCCGGCTTTAACATCTTCCCAGAGTATCCTGTAGACCGTTTCAGCGATAGGAATCGCTGCACCAACCGATCTGTTAATATTATAAATACACCTGGCAGCATTATAACCTTCAGCTACCATATTCAATTCCAACTGGGCTGCTTTCAGCGAATAGCCTTTCCCTATCATGTGCCCAAAACGACGGTTACGGCTATGCAGAGAGTAGCAGGTTACCAGCAGATCGCCAAGATAAACAGAAGCAGCATAATTGGGTGTTTTCCTGTGTGTGATGGGGTCTTCCCCTTCATGCTCGCCAACTGTAATATGCTCAGCGCCAAACTGCTTAAGAAATCCGGCCATTTCATCGGCAGCATTAGCGATGTAAACGCTCAGGAAATTGTCGCCATAGTTCAGCCCGTCTGCGATTCCGGCCCCTAATGCATATATATTTTTAAGTACTGCTGCATACTGAACGCCGAGTATGTCATGATTGACCACAGTGTTTATATAGTCAGTATTAAAATGAGCGGATATTTCAGAAGCCGTCCTTATATCGGTTCCGGAAATAGTTAAATAAGACAGTTTTTCTTCGGCCACCTCTTCAGCATGACAGGGCCCAAGCACGGCAAAATAATTATCTAATGACAATTCAAACGCTTCCTGTAAATAATAGTTCAGTAAGATATTCTTGTCTGGCAGCAACCCTTTGATGGCAGAAATGACCTTCTTCCCAATCCAGTCTTCTGCTTTTAACCCCATTAAAACCTCTTCTGCAAATGCAGACGGTACGGCAATGATCAGCACTTCTGATTGCCGGATTACCTGTCTTATATCAGATGACATTGCAAGTAATGACACATTAAACTCTACAGCGCTTAAGTAGTGGGGATTATGATGATGCTCTTGAATATATTTAATAGTATCGGCATTTCGTATCCACCAGTTTACAGTGTGCTTACCATCAGCCAATATTTTTGTAAGAGCTGTAGCCCAACTGCCACTGCCTATGACACCGAAATTCATTCGTTACGGTTTTTAGTTACAAGATACAGGGCCTTAAAATTCTTTCTTAAAAATAAAGCCAGGAGCCTAAAGTCTGAAACTTATGCTTCCGGCGTCCGCTTATTTGTCAAATAATTTATCTTTTGGCACCACTTTTACCTTCGTACCATCTTTCAAGTTTTTACTAATAGCGATATAAGGACCGATGACCACTTCATCACCAGCTTTTATACCGCTGAGTATTTCGATATAATTAATATCCTGTATTCCCGACTTCACGACCGCTTTTTTCACTGTACCATCTGCCTGCAATACAAACACCACTTCCTCCAGTTCATTATCGTCTGTAGCAACAGCTATGTCGCTTTCTTCGCCTCCTTTATTCTCGTTATCCTCTTTCTTTTTATCAGCCATGTTCATATCACTTCCTTTTACCCTGGCATTTACTGCAGCTATCGGTACGGCGAGTACATTTTCCACTCTTTTTGTTTTAATATCAGCACTGGCATTCATTCCAGGCCGAAACGGAAATGTTTTGTTAGTAAGATCTTTATATGTTGCTGCGTCCAGCTTTATCCTTACTTCATAATTAGTTACGTCATTAGCTGAAGTAAGCGCTGAAGAACTTTTGGTGCTGCTGGCAATTTTTGTAACCACCCCTTTGAACTTACGGTTATTATAAGCATCTACTTCCACATCAGCAGAATCTCCAATATTTATTTTTACAATATCATTTTCCCCCACATCCACTCTTACTTCTATACCAGACATATCCGATACTGTCATCATTTCTGTACCTACATTGAAGCTGCTTCCAGCCACACTTTCTCCTTTTTTCACTTTAAGAGATGAAATAACCCCATCCATTGGGGCCACGATAGTAGTACGGCTAAGGTCTTTGTTGGCTCTGCTTAAACCGGTTTGGGTGGACTGAACATTGGCTTGCAGGCCCCTGATGTTCTGCAATGCGGCATTGTAAGTAGCCTGTGCAGAACGCAGCGTGTTTTCAATCAGATCCAGTTCTGCCTTAGAAATCACTTTCTGATCATAGAGTGTTTTATTGCGGTCGTAGTTCTGTTTTGCCAGGTCGAGATTAGACTTTAGTGATTCGAGTGCAGCTTTACTGTTATCAACAGTAGCCACAGACTGGTTTACTCTTGAGGCGGCTTCATCCCGCTGAAGCGAATAAATATCTGCATAGATGCGGGCCAGCACGTCGCCTTTTCGTACTGTATCCCCTTCCTCCACATTGAGTTCAGTTATTTGTCCTGATATGTCGGGGCTTATCTTTACCTCTATTTCGGGGTACACTTTTCCACTGGCATTTACTGTTTCAATGATTGTCCGTTTAGCAGCTTTCTCTACCGCCACCTTTTCGGTTTTATCTCCGCTGCCTTTCATTTTTACTACAACAAACACTGCCAATAAGGCACCTCCGATGATCAAAAACCATTTTAATTTCTTATTCATAATCTTCAAATTTGGAAATGCGAAGAACCGGTGCTATGAAAACGACTAAATAATCTCCCCAAAAAACTCTCACTGTCGTAGTTATCCATCTTCGCATCATAATTTAAGTCCCTGCCCTTTATAGAATTCAAGCAACTTCATTTTAAACACATAATCATACTGAGAATATAAAGCTTGTATTCTCGTTCTTTGCACATTGTTCTGGCTGTTGATGAGGTCGTATGTAGACAAAAGGTTCAATGCATATCGCTTACTGGCAAAGTCATACGCTTTCTCAGCTGTCTGTACACTTTTTTGGTCGGCATTGAATTTCTGTAAGGCAGCGGTTGCATCATTATAAGCCTTGTAAATATCCTGTTTGAGCTGCATATCGCCACTTTCTTTTTGCAACTCCAGTTGCTGTACGGTTAGTTTCGACCTGTCCCAGGCTGTGCGGGCAGATCGGCCATTAAAAATGGGAACATTTAGAGCAATCCCGATATTCTGACCGAAGTTGGTATTAAACTGGTTTATAAAAGAACCGGTTTTAAAATAGCCAACCACATCGCTACCAACTGCAAACTGGGGAATTTGAACGGGGTAATAAACGCCTCCCCCCGCATCTGCCCTTGCACCAGATGCTGTATACCCCGTAAACACCTGGTTATATAGCGCCTTTTTAAACGAAACTGCATTGGTAGCTAATCCCCCAAAAGCAGATATCGTAGGATACAAGCTACCTTTGGCAGCAGCGACAGTTTTCTGGGCAGATTGGATTCTAAGCTGATTAATTTTCTGTTGCGGCAACGTATTGATTGCAGTAATATAAACAGTTTCAGGCTGTAACTCTGCCAGTGGTATAATTGGCACCCGTTCTACAGGAGGTGTTAATACATCAAAAGGAGCAGCAGCATCTAAGTTTAACAGTGCTTTCATTTGCAATAAAAATTGCTGAGCAGACGCTTCCGCCGTTACGAAAGATGAACTGTCTCTTGCCAATTGCGCTTCCAGTTCAGCGGCATTTAGCTCAGGCAATACCCCGGCATCCACTCTTTTACGGGTATTTTCCAGTTGGGCCTGCGAAACAGATATTTGAACTTTTGTCAAATTTACCTGCTCCCTTGCTAACAAAATCTGAAGATATGCCACCGCTACATTGAGGGCAATATCGTTTTGTATTTTCTTTGTTTGCTCTTTATCGGCTTCCCAACTAAGACGGTTTGCTTCGATA
>CALSAT010000312.1:0-5049 GCA_943372905.1 Bacteroides fragilis
TACCTGCAATCCTTTTTCCACGCATAAGGCGCAGGCATGGTTATTAATGTGAGAGGAGAGATAATCCATCCGGCTGGTGACGTAGATGAACTGACGGTAACTAAGGCTCTCACACATTTTTTCAATAGAGCGATGGATGAATCCGAGGTGCGGTTCCACTTTTTTGATGGTCTCCCCATTCAGAGTAATGACAAGATGCAGCACACCGTGTGTAGCGGGGTGCTGGGGACCGACATTGATAGTAATGTCTCCAGCCCCCTCATCCCCCGCGGGGGGAATTAGTGAAGAGTCATTTAATATGGTGGTCTCCCTGTACATCTAAAATTTGCTTGTAAATGGTTTTCTCTTTAAATAAGTTGTTTATGTGTCTTACAAAGCCCCCATTGCGAAGGGGTTTGGCAAGGCGCTATAGTTTGATCATATTCACCGGGTCTTCAAAATCTTTTCTCATTGGGTTTTTTCCTTCCCAACCATCGGGCAATATTAAAAGGCGCAGATCAGGATGGTTCAGGAATTTTACCCCAAACATTTCATATACTTCTCTTTCATGAAATTCTGCTGTTCTCCAGATATGTGCTACGGTCTCTACTTCAGGATCAGTTCTGTCGAGTTTTGCTTTTACTACAATATTGTGCCGGTGCGTGGTGGAAGAAAGGTGGTACACCATGGTGAGGTGTGTCTTCCAGTCGATACAGGTAAGGCAAAAGAGATAATCGAAGTATAATGAAGTATCAGTACGAAGTGATTGTGCCAGGAGCAGCCAATCTTTCGGCTCTATATTTATATTCAGCCATTCGCCACCTTCTTCAAAAGCAGCGGTGGGAAGCAGCCCGGTTATTTTGGCTTTTAGTTCTTCGTTCGACATAACTAATCTTTATCCTTTCTTATCTGTTCCCTGGTGAGTCCGCTCTTTATCTTTTCCTGCAACTTTATCAATGCGTGTAATAAAGCTTCTGGTCTTGGCGGGCAGCCGGCCACATAGACATCTACCGGTATCACATGGTCAGCGCCTTTTACCACCGAATATGTGTTATAGAAGAACGGGCCGCCGCTGATAGCGCAGGCACCCATTGCGATCACATATTTGGGATCGGCCATTTGGTCGTACAGTCTTTTTAAGACCGGGGCCATTTTGTTTACAATTGTTCCGGCTATAATAATTACATCTGCCTGGCGGGGAGTGGCCCTTGCTACTTCAAATCCAAAACGGGAGAAATCATATTTGGCGCCAGCTACAGCCATGTATTCAATTCCGCAACAACTGGTGGCAAAAGTGAGCGGCCATAATGAGTTGGACCTTGCCCAGTTGATGACATCGTCCAGTTTGCTCAGCACAATGCCTCCTCCCGGCGTTTCATGTATCTGTCCTGGAAAGTCCTGTTTAATATTTTGTTCTGTTGCCAATAATTATTTATTAGTAATTACTAATTATTCTTTTTACATCCACTTCAGTGCTCCTTTTTTATGTGCGTATAAAAATCCCATAAATAATATAAAAAAGAAGATGACGATCTCGATCAATGCTAACCAACCCATGCTTTTGGCGACTACGGCCCAGGGATAAAGGAATACAAGTTCCACATCAAATATCAGGAAGATGAGGGCGAAGAGATAGTAACCTACGTTTAGCTGAACCCATGTTTTGCCCTGTGTGGGAATACCACATTCGTAAGGCTCGCCTTTTTGTTTATTGGTGGTTGCTTTTAAAACAAATTTAGAGATGAGGATAGCAATACCTGAGAAGGCAATGGCGGCAATGATAAGCACAATCAGCGAGGAGGCACCCATACGCATATTGGTTTGTACGAATATAGTAACTATGCGTTAAAACCGTGCATGACGCTTATCAATTTTCAGGATGTAAATTATCATCCCTGTATTTATTTGAATTTACCTATAGCTATCAGCCATACAGTTCCAGGTGAATAACTTTATTGTCATATCCTATTTCGAGTATTCTCTTTTTCGCTTCGTCTACCATGTGTTTCCAGCCACAGAGAAAGAATTGGGCGGGTTGTTTTTCCCTGCACAGGTCTTCATATATGGTATGTACGTATCCAAAATGTCCTTCCCAATGTTCCCGTGATAGTGTGGGGTGATAATGAAAGCCGGGCATTTTTTGTTCCAGCTCTTTTAATTCATCATAATAAAGGAGGTCTTCTTTTTTGCGGCAGCCAAAGATGAGATGGATATTTTTTACGGGTTGCTGGTGCAGGTATAAGTATTGTACCATGCTTCTGAAGGGAGCGATACCTGTTCCGGTACAAATAAGGAAAATATCGTTTTCGATGGTGGCGGGTAAGGTAAAGACGCCCTGTGCACCCCGGAAGGTGAGCTCTGTACCAACAGCGACTTCGCTGAAAAGATAAGTAGTGCCTACTCCGCCCTGTGCCTGTACGATGAGCAACTCAAAAACGTTGGAGCCATCGGGCCAGGAGGAAATGGAATAGCTGCGCCAGCGTTTGTTGGCTTTTTCGTGTATGGGGAGGTCAAGTGTTACAAACTGACCAGGCAAAAAATCAAACCGGTCCAGTTCGGGTACTTCTATCCAGAATCGCCTGGTGTTATGCGTATAATCTTCGATTTTTATCACCTTGCCTTTTCGCCAGGGTTGTAATGCCATTATTTCGGTGGTTTAGAATAAAGGTAAAACCAAATACAGGGCGTTTAGTTCTTAAAAAGGGAAATTATTATATCCCTTCATTGGTCAAACATTTATCTTTGCCCGCCCGGATGAATTTGGTATGCCGGGTATCTTGCATGAGTGTAAAGGATTTGCTGGAACAGTATCAGAACACCCCCCGTCTTTTTCAATTGGCGGACAGGCTTTCTTTGGCCCAACCTGAAAAAATCTATCTTCAAAATCTACGTGGAAGTTCTTCCCAGTTCGTTGTTGCAGCGGCTTTTCTGCATCCTTCTTTGTCACAATTGAACCACCTGATCATCTTAAATGATGCAGAGGAGGCGGCTTATTTTCATAATACATTGGAGAACCTGACGGAGGCGCTGGATATTTTTTATTTCCCTTCTTCGTTTAAGAACAGGAAGAATTACGAACTGCTGAATTCATCGCATGTAATGCTGCGAACGGAGGCGCTGACCAAAATTGCTACCTCACCCCCGGCCCCTCTCCCCGGAGGGAGTGGGGGGCTCCAACACTCCGTTAACCGAAAAGTTTTAGTTACCTATCCGGAAGCCCTGTTTGAAAAGGTTGTGCTGCCCACTACCTTATCTTCTAATATCATTCATATTAAATCCGGCGACACATTGAATGTGGAGCAATTACTGTTGCGGCTTTCTGATTATGGGTTTGAAAGAACTGACTTCGTGTATGAACCGGGGCAGTTTGCTATCCGCGGTGGCATCCTGGATATTTATTCTTTTGGGAACGAGAAACCTTACCGGGTGGAATTATATGGCAATGAGGTGGATTCGATCCGCATCGTGGACCCGGAGACTCAGTTGAGTGAAAGAAAACTCCTGCAGGTTAGTATCATTCCGAATGTGGATACGCAGTTTGAAAGCAATGACCGAATATCGCTGTTTGAGTTCCTGCCGGAAAATACGGTGTTCTGGATACAGGATTATGAACTGTGTAAGGAACACCTGGCTGACTGCGAGGATGAGCTGGCGAACTTCTTACGTTTCCAGGAAGAGGTAAAGGCCAATCATATTAAAACCAAAGCGCAGGAGGATAATGAGGATAAGCTGCTGCGCAAGGATGTAAGTGCGGATGATTTTATTACTGCCGATGATCTTGAAGCCAAACTTTTTCAAAAGCATGTGGTTGGTTTCGGGCATACCGATTCTTTTCCGGAGCAGTATTCGCCCTTTACTATTCAATTTTCCACTAAGGAGCAGCCGGCCTTCAACCGGCAATTTGATCTGCTGATCAGGGACCTGAAAAGCTGGGAAGCTAAAAAATTTCAACTATACATTTTTGCTGATAATCCCAAGCAACTGGAGAGGCTGCAGAGCATCTTTGATGACCTGAAGGCAGCAATTGTTTTCAATCCTATCGCCACTTCTATTCATGAAGGATTTATTGATGAGGACCAGCAGATCGTTTGTTATACTGATCACCAGGTATTTCAGCGTTATCATAAATACAAGGTAAAGCAGGCTTATAATAAGAATAAGGCAATTACTTTAAGAACGCTCCGGGAATTGCAGCCGGGTGATTTTGTAACGCATATCGATCATGGTGTGGGCATCTTCAGTGGTTTACAAAAGCTGGAAGTGAATGGCCGTTTGCAGGAGGCCGTTCGGCTGATATATAAGGACACGGATATTTTATATGTAAACATCAACAGCCTGCACAAGATCGCCAAATACACCGGCAAGGAAGGCAGTGTGCCTAAGGTGAACAAACTTGGCAGTGATGTGTGGAATAAATTAAAGGAGAAGACAAAGACCAAGGTTAAAGAAATTGCTTTCGACCTGATCAAGCTGTATGCTAAGCGAAAAGCGCAAACGGGTTTTCAGCATACACCGGACAATTATATGCAAACGGAGCTGGAAGCATCATTCATTTACGAGGACACTCCGGACCAAAGCAAGGCTACTGCGGATGTAAAGAAGGATATGGAATCCTCTTCACCGATGGACCGCCTGGTATGTGGTGATGTGGGCTTTGGTAAAACAGAGGTGGCTATCCGTGCTGCTTTCAAAACCTGTATAGATGGTAAGCAGGCTGCGGTACTTGTTCCTACAACGATCCTTGCTTTCCAGCATTACAAAACCTTCAGCGACCGTCTGAAAGATTTTCCGGTAACGGTGGACTATATCAACCGTTTCAAATCGGCCAAGGAGAAAAAGGAGACGCTGAAGAAACTGGAGGAAGGAAAGATAGATATCATTATCGGCACGCATGGATTGCTGGGTAAAGAAGTTAAGTTCAAAGACCTGGGCCTGCTGGTGGTGGATGAGGAACAAAAATTTGGGGTGGGCCATAAAGAGAAGATCAAAACATTGCGTACGGCAGTGGATTGCCTGACACTGACTGCTACGCCAATTCCGAGGACCCTGCAGTTTTCCCTGATGGGTGCA
>CALSAT010000313.1:0-5040 GCA_943372905.1 Bacteroides fragilis
TGTACGCTCCGTCCAATGGTAAAAGCAGCGACCGGATGATAGTGGTCGGCGGCGATTTTAATGCAGACACCTCTTCCTTCAAAAGCTGCTATTATACCACCAACGGAGGAAAGAGCTGGAAAGCACCAGCCATTCCGCCGCATGGCTACCGCAGTTGCGTGGAATATCTATCACAAAAAGACCTGCTCGCCTGCGGGCTCAATGGGGTGGACTACTCTCCCAACGGGGGAAAAACATGGCAATGGATCAGCAAAGAAAGTTTCAATGTTTGCCGCATAGCTAAGTTGGGCGCCAGCATTTATCTCGCCGGCAATAATGGAAAGATCGCCAAGATCACCTGGCATTAAAATAAAAAAACCGGTCATGTTCAAACGTTTCTTTCAGACACTGAAGTTTAAAGCAATGGCCCGGCAACTGCGCAAACCTGCCGGCGCCTTTGGCAGCAAAGTGGGCCACATGATGAACAAGGCCAACGAATTCCTCTATGATTTCACCATTAATACCATGCAATTGACCGGCGAAGAAAAGATTCTCGAAATCGGCTTTGGCAATGGTAAATTCTTTGACAAACTGTTTGCAGCAGCTCCGGGCCTTCATATTACCGGGCTCGACTTCTCTCACACTATGGTCAATGCCGCAAAAGAAAATAACCAGCCATCTGTTACTAAAGGCAGCTTGGTCATTACACAGGGCAGCAGCCAGCAGATGCCCTTTGCCAATAACAGCTTTGATAAAATATTTTGTATCAATGTAATCTACTTCTGGGATGAACCGCACCTGCATTTACAGGAGATCAGCAGGGTATTAAAACCCGGTGGCCGCTTCTTTGCCACCATCCGCACCAAAGAAAGCATGGAGCAGATGCCCTTTACCAAATATGGCTTTACCAGGTACAATGAAAATGAATGGAAACAACTGGTGGAACAAAACCGGCTATCCTATTATAAAGGGGTGGAAATAGATGAACCCGAAGTGGATTTCGAAGGAAAACCATTCCGGGTTCAGTCGCTTTGCCTTGTGGCCGAAAAGAAATAGCTTATTACAGGTTATCGATAATATCTTTTACGGAGGGTCTTTTCTTATAATCTTTATCAAAGAACCGGTAGGTAACGGTGGATTCCTTATCAATGATATATACCGCCGGCACCGGGAGAAACTTTCCGTTCTCACCGTTTATCTTTTCAATATCAAGACCAGAATTGCGGTAGCGGGTCACTGTATTCTCCTGCATTTCATACTCCACATCATACGCTTTCATGATCTTCAGCTTCTCATCGTGCAGTATAGAGAACTCAGCTTTTGTCTTCTCCACAGTGATGGCCACATTCTCCTGTTTTTCCGGAGATACTGCAATAAGTGTGGCCCCTTTATCTATTATCAGTTGTAAAGAATCCTGCAGGCGGGACAGGGCTTTGTTGCAATAAGGGCACCATTGGCCTCTGTAAAACACCAGTACCACTTTCCCTTCTTTCAGCAGGTCTTTCAGGCGCACTTCCTTTCCGTTTTGATCTTTCGCTTTAAAATCCGGAGCCTTTGAACCAATGAACAAACCTTCCGGTGCTTCCTGGGCCACCAAATTGTTTACCACAAAAGCCAGTGTGAATAGAACCAATAGTTTTTTCATGTCGTATTATTATCATTCAAAAATAGGTTACTAAAAAAATATTGACAGTCATCTGTCTGACTATTAACATTAGATTATTTTTTTGCTACATTTGAGCATCATTAAACCAGTACCAAAAACACCCTTATGTCAGATAGCCATTCAGAAAAATATTTGATCAAACTCCTGATAGGTTTCGCTTCCATCATATCAGCTGTACTTGTTATTTACTATTCCATTTTTGAATCAGGAGCCGAAAAAGGTGACTGGTATTTCTGGGCAATCGTTGCAGCCTTCTTGTTTTGCGGCGGCATTTATTTTGCCCTTAGTGCATTTGTACATAAGGTCAAGTCCGATTTCAGTAAAAGGGCCAGGCAGCGGGAAAACCAGAAGGATAAGGTTGGCTTCTAAGCCTGTTCAAAGCTTTTGCTGAACATAAAGTATACTCCTTATGACTTTTCTTGTTACTATGATCACTGGAATTATTTCCGGCAGGTAAGATAATTGGGAGTAGTGTCTCAGTTTAAAATAAATTTGAACCAGATAGCTATATAGACACACAATAGAAATACACATAGCTATGTGTTCGCCTATGTCTCTATTTTTTGATGTTGTTCAGGGCATTTAAAGACAACATTTTTTCAAACTGAGACACTATTTAATTGGGAAGCTACCCTTCCTCCACCTGAATTCCCTATATTAAAATAGTTTTTCACAACAAAAAAGCCCGGCATAACCGGGCTTTTAAAATTATATGACTCTCCTACTCTCTATTTTCTACTCACCATTCACCACTCTAATTCTGCTTCTCCAAATTTCTGAAGTCCACACTCACCAGCTTACTTACGCCGGGCTCCTGCATCGTTACTCCATAGATCACATCCACGGTGCTCATCGTCATTTTATTGTGTGTTACAATAATGAACTGTGAGTTATCACTGAACTGGCGGATCATCTTGGTGAACTTGCTTACGTTGGCATCATCCAGCGGGGCATCCACCTCATCCAAAATACAGAAAGGGGCCGGTTTGATCAGGTAGATGGCGAACAGCAGGGCCGTGGCCGTCAATGTTCTTTCCCCACCACTCAATTGGGTAAGTGAAGAAGGACGTTTGCCTTTAGGCTTCGCAATTACATCAATACCACTTTCTGAAATATTCTCCGGGTTCTCCAGTACCAGGTCACACTGGTCATCTTCTGTAAAGAGTGATTTGAATACTTTATTGAAATTCTCCCGCACCTGGTGGAAAGTATCCAGGAATTTCTGGTTGGCCGTTACCTCCACCTCTTCAATGGTCTTCAATAAACTTTCCTTCGCATTTACCAGGTCGGTCTTCTGCTCCACAATGAAATCGTAGCGCTTCTTCATCTCGGTAAATGCTTCAATGGCGGTCGGGTTCACTTCACCCAGGTTCTCCAGCCGTTTTTTCATCCGGTCGGCTTTCTCCTGCAGTTCCTCCACCGGCACCTCCCCTGTTCTTGAATCGCCCAGTATGTCTTCCAGGTTGATGCGGAATTCCACATTCAGCCTTTCTTTCATTCCAGCCAATTGCAGTTTCAGTTCATTCAGTTTATCCTTAATAGCCGCCAGCATATATTCTATCTGCTCCTTCTCTTTCACCTGGTGGCGGATAGCACTCTCTTTTTCTGCCAGTTGGTTGCGGAAATTATAATAAGCCTGGTCAGCCTCATTCAGGTTCTTCTCTTCTTCCTCCTTGGTCTTCATTAATTGCAGCAGGCCTTCTTCAATATCTTTCAGCGACTGTGCAGATTGCTCAATGCTGAATACGGTATCCGTCAGGTGAGAAGTATTATTTTCTATCTGCTGCTTCAGGTCATTCAGTTGATTGGTCTTGAAATCCAGTTCCTGGCGCAGCCCATTGATCTTGCTCTGTTGCTTCGTTACATTCAGATTAAACTCATTGAACTGTCTGCTGGCTTCATTGTATTCTGTTTCGGCAAGTTTGAATGTCTCCTCAGCTTCTGCCAGTTTGTTGGCATTCATTTGCAGCAATTCGTTGAACTCACCCAACTGGTTCCTGACACCTGCCACTGATTCATGTGTCTGCTGCATTTGCAGGTTCAGTTCTTCCAGGCGGTGCTGGCTGCTGGTCTGCATAGAATGCAGGTTCTCCAGTTTATTATGAAGCGAAAAGACCTCATTCGTCAATTGCTGAATTTCTCTTTCCGTGTCACGGATAGCTGTCTCCCGCAGGTCTTCATTAAAAGCGATCACTTCATTGTGACGGCTCTGTATTTCCGAACGCAGCGCTTCCACCACGGTATCCTGCGCCATTATTTCGTCCTGTAGTTTTTCCAGGTTCTTCGCACGGCCAATCTTCTTCCCTTCTATCAGTCCCACGCTGCCACCGGTCAGTGAGTATTTCCCTTTTACATATTTGCCATGCTTTTCTATCACCACAAAGCCATTGCTGTTTTGAAGGGCATCTTCACTGTCAGCAATAAATACATTGCCCAGTAAATGTTCCGCCAGTTTTTTATACTTGCCATCTACTTCCACCACACTCAGTGCAGGTATGGCACCTTCCAGCGAATGGGCCGCTACGGTCGCATCGCCGGCATTGATCTTGTCTAATAAGAAGAAATTCGCTTTCCCTTTCTTATTCTCATCTAATAAATGAACGGCTTTCAGGCCTTCAGACAGATCATTCACTACATAATAACTGAGATAAGGTTCCAGCACATTCTCCAGCGCCGTTCTGTATTCTTCATTTACATACAGCACATCCGACAAAATGGGGGAGCTATGATTCCAGTTCTCATTGTTATGTAAAAACTTTACCGAATCGGGATAGCCTTCCATGGAGTCGATCATGCTTTTCAGCAGGTCATGCTCATTTTTCTTCGCATCCAGTTTACGGGTTTCTTCCGCCAGGTTATTACGGAGGCTGTCCAGCACCGATTGTGTCTGCAGTATCTGTTCCTTGGTATTCTCCTGGTGGTGTTGCAGTTGTTCCAGGTCCACTTTTTTGATGCCCAGTTCCTTTTCTTTCAGCAGGCGGTCATTGTCCAGGTGGTGGCGCTGTTCTTCCCGCTGTTTCCGCTCCTCCTCCATCTGGCTGATCACCCGTTGCAGGTTCTGCACCGATGTATCGGCTACCGCTACTTTCTTTTCCGCATCAAACTGGCTGCGTTGTATTTGCTGGTATTCGCTGCGCAATGTATTCAGCGATTCCCTTTTTTGATCCAGCACTTCTTTACGGGCATTCACATCGTTACTCAACTGCGCCAGTTGTTCATTCAGTATTTCCAGAGATTTTTGCTCTTCTTCCACCTGCATATTGGTAAAACCAATGCTCTCATCTATCCCCTTCAGGTTGCCTTCTGCTTTTTGCAAAAAGTCTTTCAGGCTGCTTTCTTTCTCAGTCAGGTGCTCCAGGCGCTGGGCCGACAGGTTCTTCTCATTCTCTTTGGTA
>CALSAT010000314.1:0-5034 GCA_943372905.1 Bacteroides fragilis
TAGTTGCCCGGCAGGATAGGTGCCCGCATTGTAAGAAGTATTGATTGTGTAGGTACCAAAGGAACCAACCACACCCCCTCCGGCTCCCCCTGAAGGGGGAGAGACATTCCACACTTTCACATTATCCTTACCAGTACCAGTGGTGTTATGAAAATATTTCATCTCCACCCCGCGGTTGCTGCCCACCCAGCTATTGCCCGGCGGCATATTCTTTTCTGCCCGGTTCATCGGCGAGGTCTCAAAATTCGTTTTGCTGTAAAAGAAGGTTTCCCCCTGCAGCCCGTACTGCTCCGTCATAAAACTGGTCTGCTGCTGAAAAGGGTTTCTTTTAAACAATCCGTCACTTACCGAGGTATTGCCACCTGCTCCGTTGGCAGCAAAAGGCAAATACTTATTTTGCTCCCGCCCCAGGTCATCATACTCCACCGGGCTCACCATATCAGTAAGGGTGCCACCGGTCTCCAGCGAGGCCTGTTTCATCACGGTCTGCACCGGTCTGCCGAGCCCGTCAAAATACTGGGTGGCCACTTTCACATCTTTGGCCGGTCTGCCCAGCAGGGTATTCACATCCGTTTCCGGTGCCACAGCATCGTAGGTGCGTATATAATTTACCGGCACCGATGGCGGGTATGGCCCGGGCTGGGCGGTGGCTATATTACCAATAACAGCAACCAGCAACACCAGGCTTGCTTTTACTAACTGTTCCTTTTTAAAATACTGTATCATAATTATCTTTTGATCATTATCTGTTTACGATTCCCCCATTCCCCATTCCCTACTCTCCATTCTCCATTCTCCACTCCCTACTCCCCCATCCCCAATGTTTTCTGCACAGCCCCGCTCCACATTTTTGTATGCGGCCGCAGCACCCCGTACAATTTCCCGGTACTGTTTACAAAGAATTTATATCCCGGTCCCGTCACATCCACATCAAAGGTTTCATTCTGGGCAGCATCCGTCAGCCAGTTGAATAAAGGATGCTGTTGTGCTCCGGAACTGGTGCGGGTATAAAGCCCTTCCGTTATCACAATATGGTTGCCCAGTTTGCTGCGGTACCAGGTTTCCAGTGTTGTTTTTTGTGCGGCAGTATAACCGTCTTCATAAGAAGGCACGGCTATTATTTTCAGGGTGGCGGTACGGGCGGCACCCAATGTGTCTAATGAATACAACAGCGAATCTGCGGAGGCGCTTTGTGCCACGGGCAGCGTTATCACCAGTATCTTTTTTCCCTGGCAGGCTGATAAGGATTGGGTGCCTCCCTCTATCAGCGGCACGGAAAAGGTATAGATACTGGTTATCCAGGCGGCAGCGGATAATAAAAGGGCTGCTGCGGGTATGGTGAAGAGTTTCATATAGTGTGTATGTTTATTAATAGTCATAGTCTATCGTTATTGCATTACAGTTACTGGCACTTACATTGATCCTTGTAAAAGTGGCTGATAAGCCGGAGAGGTAGCTGCAGCCGGAACCAAACAGCAGCCATACATTATTACCGGTCTTGGAGATCGTGAGGTCATAAGCGCCGGGTGGCAAACTGCCCAGCGTATGAGTACCAGATCCGGCGGGTATGGTAAAGGTGGTCGTTTGCCCGTTGCTCCGCAGCGTATATACTGCGGTAAAGCCTGCATACCCGGTTGTATTGGTGGCCGTAATGGTCACATTGGAAACTACCGGGCAGGCTTCCTCATCCTGACCTATGTTGTTCCACCGGGTTTGGCCAAAAGTGGGACTACAGGGGTTCATATCTGCCTGCTCCTGCAGCAGAAAACCGGTCCTTCCACCTGACTCATTCAGTTCACATTGGGGCGGTGTTTCCGTATCCTGCCAGTTGGCCGCTGTATTGGTACAGATGGTGTTGCTGGTGGCGAGGCAGGTCTCCGCCTGGCCTGCATAGTTGTAGCATACTTTTTTGAGAATATTATTATCTGCATCTTTTATAAGCGCCAGCCGGTTAAAGCCATCGTAGAAATAGTACGCTGTTTTATTGTTCGCATCGCAGGTGGAGGAGATACCGATAAAGGGATGGTAGGTATAGGTGGTCATTTGCGCACCGGCCGGGTACAGTCTTACTTCATCCACTGCATTGCCGGATACGTTTACTGAACTTGTACCGGCACTGAGGTTCCATTGGTAAAGGCTCCAGCCATTCTTTGTTGTCAGCAGTGTTCCTGTTGTGCTGTTTACAGTGGCTGCGCCCTGTGCCCATAATGTTACGGTATATGGTTTGGAGGTATTGGTCAAAGTAAGGCTTAGACTGCCGGATCCATATTCTTTTCCGGTCACACCACCACTTACCCTGCTGATGGAAACATTCCAGTTGCCATCATTATCCCCTTCAAAACTGGTATATGCAATTTCATTGGCCGAGGCATTTTTGGTTTCGGCCACGGGATAGGTCTTTTTATAATTCCAGAGATAAGCGATGCGCTGGTCTGCTTCTTTGGACAATTCGAGCGGGTTTCCTTCCACATCATACTGGTGGTACTGCAGCCGGTTCTCTAATGGATTGTTACCGGAAGCTACTTTAATGGTTTGTGGTTTATAAAACACCGAACTGCCGGCCCCGGGGTAAGACGCATATACATTCTGCACTTTCGATACAGGGTCGGCCCCATTAGTGGAACTTGATTCCACTACCGGCGTCAGGATGTTTTTGCTTATCATATCCGGGTACGGAGCAATGGATGGATAATCGGCCGGGTACTTCATCACCTGGGTGATGGTTTCATTATTGCTGTTCGTGGTGCTTACCTGGGTGGCCTGCAGGTGTGCTGTGTTGCCATAAGTATAATTGGTGGTGGTGGTTACCGGGTTTTGCCCCTGCTGATCAAACTCGGTATTGGTGGAGGCCGCCAGGTACCACCAGCGGCTCAGGTGCAGGTAGCTGTTTACGTCATACCCCCTCACCCTATCATAAGGGCTGAATGTAATAGGATTGTTTGGCGGAGGATCCCACCTTTTGCGTACAGCGTAATTGACTCTTGAGGTACCCACCCTTGTATCCCATACATATATATTCTGCGTTTGCTTTAGAGTAATAAAAGAGCTGCCTTGTTTCTTAAATACTTTTGTTTCCAGTTCGGTACCGTTCATATCAGGGACTGCCGATGTATTGGCAGAACCGGCGATCTCATATCCGAGTACCGGACCAGGCATGTGCGGATTGTTTACGGCATAATACCTGTGCTCCACACCACCATTGCTCATTTGTTCATCATTGGTCTCTATCACATGGGTATAAGCAATAGGCGACCCGCTGAAATTATAGGCACCGGAGATACTACTGGCACTCACCTGCAGGAAATCAATGGCACATTCTGCAATGGCACACCCAATTATTGGCGGAGGAAGGTTATAGCAAATACCTCCCTTTTTATAGATCGCTTCAAAAGATGGTCGCAGTACACCTACCCCTGATGAACGTTCAGGATATTGCAGCGAAGCATACTTATAGTATTTAGTAAATGTTTTGTCGGTCAGCGGGTCATAAGCATTTATTTGCTTTACCCGCAGGCCGCAGGCCGGCACATTGGTTACGGTGGTTTGTGTCACCGGGTTGTACTGGAAAGATGCCACCGACCGGGTGGAAAGCCCTTTTATCATCAGCCTCACCTCATAGGGAACACCCGGCTCTAATTGTATCGTAAAATTATGCCCTTCATATACCTTATGCCGGGCCTCAAATACACGGGTATTGGTCACCAGGTCCCAAATTTCCAGGTAAGAAAGAAAATGGATCCCGTCAGGATTACAGGCCCCCGGTGTATTGGGCGCAGGCCCCGAAGAATTCCATTCTGTAGTATAAGATATTTGTACCTGCGGCGCTGTCAGGTTCAGTGCATGGGTATAAGTGCTCATATCACAGTCGCCCGGCGGCTGATTGGATCCCCCACCATACTGGTTCATAGTAAAACTATTGGTATAGCTTTCTGCATATTGGTTCTGTGCAAGGGTATGCGGTTCATATGTAAACTCTTCATAACCTCCGGTGGGATAGATCACTTTTTTAAGAGTACCTGCTTTTGTTGCTTCAAAAACAGGCGATCGGTCCCTTCCTTCGTAACCAAATTCATAAATGGTATGATTGATGGGTCGCGGAAAAAAGTGCGAGCCGCCACTGCCACTTCCCTGTGAATACCCATAATAATCCTGTGCGGTTGATTCTTGTGATCCGAGTGAGGATGGATCATTATACTGAAATTCATGAGTCAGCGATTGCGGAGTATTCTCATTTGTCAGTTGTATGAGTTTTTTAAGAAAAAACCGTTGGTTAAGATCATTGCCTACTGTACGGTCTTCGTATTCCAGCTTGTATTTTTTGATCGCTACCGAAGAACTGCTGTTGTTGTTGGTATACACATTTACATATACCAGCCGGTTATCACCACTGGCATCGGGCCTGTCGTGGTAAACAAAATAAACATATTGTCCGTTCGAAGTACTTATTTGCGTGAGATAATGTGTATCATAATCTATTTTCGTATAGTTGACACCCGGCAGTACAGTCTCCCCTTCACACATATAGGCACAACCAGGATAATCAGGCATGGGGGGCAGTGCGCTATATTTCTTTAAAATAACTGACTGGTATGGGCCCTGGTTTGTTTTTGTATAGATCGGAGAATAAGTAAAGTTGATCTCATCACCTTCCGGAGAGGTGATCTTTGTGAGAAACCAGGACATGGTTTTTATTTTGTGGGCCCGCGGGTTACCGGCAGTTTTTACATCCCTTGTTTTCTCCACTTTCAATCCGTCGCCACCAAAATAGTAAGTGGTGCCGTCTCCTGCCACTATGATAAACGTGTTGCCCGTTTTGGTGATCTTCACATTGCTGTGGTCAGCCACTTTAGCTGCTCCGTTGGCATCAAAAAAAAATTTGCCCGATAGCCCGTTCACCGAAAAAGAATATTCATCATGCTCGGTATCGTAAAGTTCGATATTAGCATAAAACAAATAGTCTTCTAAAGCCTGGTTGTAATTGTTGAAATTTGGCGGTGTCAATGTAATGGTATTAGCGCCATCATCCTGTTCATC
>CALSAT010000315.1:0-5021 GCA_943372905.1 Bacteroides fragilis
GCGGAGCAGGAAGCGGCAGTCCCTGATCACAGAAGATTATCACCCTTGTTGAAATATGCAGCGGCAGCGGTCATTACCGGGCTGTTGGCCTGGGCTGGTTATTCACTGCTCAATAATAAAAAGGAGATGGAAACGGTGGCCAAGAAAGATCCGCCAGCAGTTCCTGAGAAAACGAATACGATCGTCATTCCAGCAGAAGAAATTGTAACGAATGAACCAGTAGTTGCCAGCGATAGAACAAACAGCATCGGCACTGATGATGATGCAAGAAACGAAGCCGCACTCGAAGCCAGTAAAAAAACTTATGCAAAGCTTGACATCAACACCAACAGTAAAATAAAAGAGGCGGCTAATTTCTACTTTGGGCAATCTGGCACCACCCGTGACCTGGATTTCGGCAATGAAAACAGTATTCCTTCTCACAAGAAAGATACTGACCGCTATATTATGCTGATGACACCCGATGGCAATATCATTCGTATGTCCAAGAAATTAAGCAATATGATTTGCTGCGTTTCCGGTGAAGAGCAGGATGAAGACTGTAAAGACCAGATGAAAAAATGGCAGGAAAAAATGGCCAATTCATCTGCAGGGCATTCTCCCGGAAATCTGATTGACATCCTGAGCCTCTTAAGTAATGCGGAAGAGGATGAAAAATTCTGATCAACCCCCTCCCGTTATTTACTTTTATATCTCTGCTTTATTTTCACTGTTTAAAATAAATACATGGCAAGAATAAAGATCAGTTTGCCGGATACCTTTCAATACAGTTGCCAGATCCCGGTGAGGATAACCGATATCAACTATGGCGGCCATGTTGGAAATGATGCCCTGCTATCTCTCATTCACGAGGCCAGGATGCAATACTTCGGCAGCTTTGGATATACTGAAATGAATGTGGCCGGTGCCGGGATGATAATGGCGGATGTGGCCATTGAATTCAAAAGTGAATTATTCTATGGAGATGTGCTTACGGTGTCAGTAACAGCAGGTGAATTTTCAAGGGTCGGCTTTGATATCTTTTACAAACTGGAAAAAAAAGGGGCGGAGAAAATGATCCTGGTAGCGGCTGCAAAAACAGGAATGGTTTGTTATGATTATAAAATGAAAAAGATAACCTCAGTACCGGAGGAAGCATTGACGATGATGAAAAGATAACCTTCCTTCACCAAATATTTATTCATTCCATATCCGCCAGCTTTCTTCTGCCTGGAGAACCAGCATTTCCTGACCATTTTTGATCATCGCTCCCATATCCTCTCCTCTTTGCAGGAACAGTGTTTTTGCCGGATTGTACACCAGGTCATACAACAAATGCTGCGCAGATAAATACTGATAGGGTATACGAGGGCACTCATTCACATCGGGGTACATACCGAGCGGTGTGGTATTTATAATAACAGTACTGGAATCAATAATAGCTTCATCAAGGTCGTTATAGGTAAGCGTAGCCCCTTTGTGCATGCTGCGGCTTACCACATCATACCTGATCTTTAATTTATCCAACACAAAGAGGACTGCGTCGGCAGCGCCGCCATTGCCCAGTACCAACGCTTTTGTATGATGAGGTTTAAGAAGCGGCAATAAACTTTGCTCAAAGCCAATGACATCGGTATTATACCCGGTCAGTTTTCCGTTCTGGATCCTAATACAATTACAGGCAGCAAGCCCTGCGGGCATAGCCCTGAGATCGAGGAAATCCGTTACCTGTTTCTTATAAGGGATAGTGACATTTAACCCTTCCAGTTCCGGATGTGCTGATAATAAGCCTTGCAATTCACTGATGGCAGCAAGAGAAAATAACCCGTACTGACAATTGTCTATCCCTTCTGCTGCAAACTTCTCTGTAAAATATTTCTTAGAGAAAGAATGAGACAACGGATACCCTATCAGTCCAAAAAGGCGCATGGGCTGTTAGCTTATTTATCGAGGTACAGGCTGAATGTATCGCCACGCAAACCGATACGCATGGTTTCCAGTGGTATCACTTCTGAGGGAGCGATATTGCCAAGATTTACATTACAACCTAATATTTCAATGAAGTATAACTGCTGTGCTTTTTGCGGTGCTTCCCATATCACTTTCTCTCCGGGTATCTGGGTAAGTATTTCCTGCACGAGGCCCTCTCTTACTTCACCACTGCCGCGGTAAATACCTACATTACCAGCTTCCCTCGCTTCTGCTATCACATAGGTGGAACCTGCTTCCAGTTCAGCCTTCATCAGTTCTATCCATTTATATGGGGGAATGATGTGTGCTGCGTCCTTACTGCCCACTTCGCTTAACACTGTTCCATGCTTGGTCAGCTTTTCTATATACCCGCATTTCTCTGCATGCGGAATAGTGATAGAGCCATCACTTACTTCCATATAGCTGATGCCAAATTCTTTGCACACATTTATATAGTCATCAAACTGGTTGCGGATCAGAAAAGCCTCGAACAAAGTGCCTCCGAAGTAAACAGGAATATTATAGGATTGATATACTTCCAGTTTCTCTTTAAGATTGGGGGTGACAAAAGATGTACCGAACCCAAGCTTTATAATATCCACATGCGGGTGGCAAACACTCAGAAAATTCCGGGCCTCTTCCACACTTAATCCTTTATCCATTACCATGGTAATACCTGACAGACGGGGCTTTTGTTTCCGGTCTGGTATCTGCGACAAATTAAAATTCATGCTTTTGCTGTTTGGTTATTATGACTTCTCGGATAGGCGCAAAAATAGGGAAGAATGGGCATAGTGTTGTTGATTTAGCCGCTAAGAAAAGTCAATACATCAGATAGACTTATTGCGCTTAAACCTGGCCACTACATCCACCACCTGCTGATTTTGAAGAATGGAGGGATTGAGTTCGATAAATTTCTTCAGCAGCTTGGGTGACTGTTCCATGGCTGCTTCTAATTGCAATAAGGCTTCTTTAGTTTTTCCTAAACTAAATAACACTGCTGTTTTATAAAAAAGGAAAATGGGTTTACCGTTGGTGAGTTTTAGTGCTGCATCCGTTTGTTCTATGGCTTCATCAAAGAATTCACCTTTATAAAGGCAGCGGATGAGTGATTCCCAACCTCCGGCATTCCGGGGCCTTACCCTTACTACATTCAGAAAATACTGGATAGCATCTTTAAACAGGCCTAACTGCATTTTACATTCACCTGCCAGCAGGTTATACTCAGCCTGCAGCCGGTGTATCCGCATGGCGGTATCCAATTGCTTCAGACAACTTTCCCAGTTTCCTTCATTAAAGTAAGTGCAGGCAATTTTATAAAATAGCTTACTGTCATCCTGCCGCATGTGAGAAGCTTTGCGGTAATAGGTCCTTGCCTGGGCAAAATTCTTCAACCGGTCATAGCAATGTCCTATCGCTTCAAATATTACTTCTTCGGGCTTGGCCAGTTCATTTACTTTTTCGAGTACTTCGATGGCTTCCTTGTACTTACGTAAGCGGATATATGCATCACCCATATTTCGGTAAGCATAATCAAACTTTTCGTCTATGGTAATGGCATACTGGTAAGCATCTATGGATTTTTCATACAGCTTTAATCCCTGGTAAGCCGCCGCCAGGTTGAACCAGGCCAACTCACTGTACGGATATTCATCTATTATTTGCTGGTGCAGGCGGATACTTTCTTCATTGCGGCCGGTAAAATCCGTCCAGAAGCAAATTTTATATAACGCCTCTTCGTTGGTAGGTTCATCTTCTAATACCATCTTCAGGCAATCGAACACTTTGTCAAAATCTTCATAATCATCATACACATCTGCCAGTTCGAACAGCAGTTCGATCTTTTCTTCTCCTTCGAATGAGGCCAGCGCCTCTTCCAGCAGGGCGACGGCTTTTTCCTGCTGGTCCAGGGCCAGGTAGGCATCCGTCTTTAGAATATACAGGTTGATGTTTCCGCTGTCGAGTAGTTCGGCTTCTTCCAGTATATCCAGGGCATCCTGGTACCGGCGGTTGGCGAGTAAGATATCGGCCTTCTTTATCAGCAGCATAGAAGAGTAAGGAAATTGTTCACTGCCGGTTTCAGCTGCCTCCATGGCTTTTACCAGGTCTTCCTTCTCCTGGTAGTAATCGATTATTTTTTCAAACGAATCTTCTTCTATGAATGAGTGGCTCCGGCCATTTTTCAGATTTTCGAATTGTTTTAGCAGTTCCCGGATCTGTTCCCGGTCTTCCCGGTGAGGGTTATTTTCTTTCATCGACCAAAGTTTGGTGAGTAATCCCGATTTATCCGGGAGAAAGAGCCAGTCAGACTGTTCCGAATCTTCGGAACCCCCTGAAATATGTAATTCCCAACAAGTTAAGTTAAAAAAAACAGCTCTGAGCGGGTTGAATTTTCCCCATATGTGCAAAATAAGTCTATTTTTCTTGTACCCGGATGTAACAATTTGCCTTCTTCGCCGTTAATGAAGTATTAAAGTTCTGGACAAACGGTTTGATTTATATCCTTTTTTGTGTTTACTTTTGTAAAAATGGACCAACCCAAGTATAAAATAGTGAGAAAGGTCATAGGACGCAAGCTGGCAGTGCTGTTTTTAATAGCCGTTTCCGCCATAGCTTCTTTTGCTACCCTGGGTGATGGGAATAAATCAGAGGGTCCTAAGAAAAGTTTGTTATCCAGCAGGACCACCAATAAACAAGGTGGCTTCTCTCTTCGCTCCGGTTATACTTTCCGTGGCAACCAGGTGATCAACAATACGCCTGTTGACAAACGCTACATACGCCTGAACACTACTGTTACCATGCAGAAAGGCAAGACCACTTATGTTGTTGCCCTCAAAAAGAAAGTAGGTCTGGGCAATGTGAAAATCGATATTGGTAACCGCCAGTTTCAGCGGAATTAATTATTACCTCCGCCTTTACTCTCCTCATACGTCATCACCCTGTAACCAGATTTTGGCAAGTCGAATTTTGCCTGTGATACCGGGTTAAAGTTGATGCTCGACACGGTGTATGTTACTATCATCTTGCCCATATTGGCCTCATACTGCATGGCCAGACCTGGAAGATTCTTA
>CALSAT010000316.1:0-5018 GCA_943372905.1 Bacteroides fragilis
TGGAAGTATTTAAGCATTTACTAATGTACAAAAAATGCAGGTACTGCTTTTAAAACAATTCTTTTTGCTGGGGCAATAGCCGGAAACTTATACGATGATATTTGCACAAGCCAATCTCTTCAATTGCTTTTCTGTGGGTAGCCGTTCCATAGCCTTTGTTCTGATTCCAGCCATATAAGGGATATTCTGTATGCAGTTGTTGCATATAATCATCCCGGTAGGTTTTTGCCAGAATGCTGGCAGCAGCAATGGAGGCAAAACGTCCGTCGCCTTTTACAAAGCAATGATGTGGTACTTTTTTGTAAGGAATAAAACGATTACCGTCAATCAATAGCAATTGTGGTTTCTTTTTTAATTTATCTACGGCCAGGTGCATGGCCCTGAAAGAGGCTTTCAGTATATTGATCTGGTCTATTTCATTATTATCAATGCTGGCTACAGCAAAAGCAATAGATTCTGTTTCAATAATAGGGCGTAATTTATCACGGTTCTTTTCCGACAATTGTTTGGAGTCATTCAACAGCGGATGATGAAAATCTCTGGGTAGTATGACTGCGGCGGCAAACACCGGCCCCGCATAACAACCCCTGCCGGCTTCATCGCAACCGGCTTCCCAAAGTTCTTGTTGGTAAAAAGGAAGCAACATTCTTAAATCTGTTTTCTCACAAAAAACAAAGACTATTAAGACGGCACGTTCAATTACTTCTGTCTTTGTGGGATATGTACTGCAATTTCAGCAATATTGCTTAACAAAAATTACCCCGGACAAAATTCCACCGCTAACTTTGCACCCGCAATGACACATGAACTTTCGCACCGTTCCTCCAAACCAGTTGCCATTTGGTTGCTGGCGGGGGTTGGAATGATCATCATACAGATTTTACTGGGGGGCATCACCAGGCTTACTGGTTCTGGCCTGTCTATTACCGAATGGAATGTAGTAACGGGTACTCTTCCACCCATGAGTCAAGAAAAATGGCTGATGGAATTTGCCAAATACAAACAAACGCCCCAATTCAGCCTGCTTAATTTTGACTTTGCACTCAAGGATTTCAAGTTCATTTTCTTTTGGGAATGGTTTCATCGTTTTTGGGCCCGGCTCATAGGGGTCGTATTCGCTATTCCGTTTATCATCTTTTTGTTTCAGCGGCGCTTTAAACCTTCTATGGTGAAGCCACTGCTCATTCTTTTTTTACTCGGCGCCCTGCAGGGTGTTATCGGTTGGATAATGGTGGCGAGCGGACTTACCGGAGATGCTATATATGTAAAGCCGGCAAAACTGGCCCTGCATTTTGTTTTTGCGCTGGGCTTATTGTGTTACACGTTTTGGTTTGCCCTTGAGCTGCTGGTGTCTGAAGATAAAGTTGTGATCAATAAGAAAGCAAGAAAATTAACGCTGGGCATACTCGGAGTATTGTTGTTGCAATTGATCTACGGGGCATTTATGGCCGGTCATAAAGCAGCTACAGCTGCCCCCACCTGGCCGGATATAAATGGGCAGATCATACCTTCTGGCATGTTTAGGAACAAAGAGGGCTTATTGAACCTGGTTGATAACCGGGTGCTGATCCATTTCATTCATCGTGGATTGGCTTATATCTTATTGGTATTAGTTCTATGGCTGACAATTAAATTATATAAAACAAAAGGATCCTCTCTTTTTAACAAGACCCGTTTCTGGCCTCTTGCTTTAGTACTAATACAGGTGGTGCTGGGTGTTTTATCCGTTTTAACAAGTTTGAAGATCGTTCCCAATCGATGGGGCGTATTTGAATGGATGGCACAATTACACCAGTTAGTGGCCATGTTCTTGTTATTATCACTTATTTGGGTCTTGTACCTGGTCCGCAGTAAGCCTGCTGCTTAGCGTTGCACTGTCTTATGAGTTGGCAATAATACTTATTCCTACGGGGTTATTTGAAAGCCCAGTTAATAATCAGTATTTTTATTGTATCACCATCTGGAAAATTCATGAAAGCCTGGCTCAGAGGATTTTTTTATTCCTTTCCTGTTCAATTAGTATTTCTGCATGTAAGGAAATACCAGGTGCTGCTGCTATTCTGGTTTGTATTGTTTGCCACGGTAAACGGAACTTTTATGAAAACGTTCGGGGCAGACTCACTGTTCCTGGCACCGGAATACCTGGGTAATGTAAACTCCTTCAGTTCAGCTATCGTTGGCGCTTCTATTGGTATGTTCATCATGAGCTGGAATATTGCCACATTCATTTTGTTTTGCCGGCATTTTCGTTTCCTTGCAGCTACTACTAATCCATTCTTGAAATACTGCATCAATAATTCAATCATTCCACTGCTCTTTCTCTGCTTTTATTTCTTTAAGGCATATCGGTTTGATCATTATAAGGAACTCATCAGCACTACAGAGATCCTGTTCCTCTTTGGCGGTTTCATCTGCGGGTTAATATTCATACTGGCAGCTTCTTTTATCTATTTTTTTCGGGCGGATATATCTATCCTGCGGCGAATGATGCCGGTCATCAGCAACCCGAAATCTTATATCACGCATCTGAACCCCATCAAAGAAGTTTATCATGGGGCACCGCTTATAAAAGTGAATAACTATTTCGAAACACCGGTGAAGATCAGGCCGGTAAGGGATGTATCACACTACACCAATGAGTTCGTTGATTCCATTTTTAAAAGGCATCACTTTGCAGCTATTTTATCGGTGTTTGCCGCATTTCTCTTCCTGGTGTTCATTGGTTTTGTACTTGATTACGCTTTTTTTCAATTACCTGCAGCTGCCAGCATCACCATTTTCTTCTCTATCCTGATAGGTGTGGCGGCGGCCGTCACTTATTTTTTACAAAGCTGGAGCATTCCTTACCTTATCGGGCTGATAATAGCACTTAATTTTTTTTATAAAGCCGATTTGATCGATCCTCGGAATAAAGCCTACGGCATCAATTATTGGAATAAAGAAGAACGGCCCGCTTATACCAGGGAAAATTTGCTGGCGCAATGTACTGCTGCTAATGTAGAGGCGGATAAGCAAAACATGATTACCATCTTGAACGCCTGGAAGAAAAAACAGGAAACAGATAAGCCATTGTTGTTATTGATCAACACAAGCGGAGGCGGTCATCGCAGTGCTACATTTACTATGAGTGTACTGCAGCACCTGGATAGCATTACAAAGGGAACAATCATGCAAAAAGCTTTTCTGATCAACGGAGCTTCTGGAGGAATGATCGGTGCTGCTTATTTCAGGGAATTATATTTACGCCGCCAGCAGGGAAAAAACATCAACCTGCAGGATAAACAATACGTAGATGATATTGCGGGCGACCTGCTGAACCCTTTGTTCACTTCTTTTTTTGCCCGGGACCTTATATCACCCGCACAGAAATTTTCTGTGGGTCCCTACCGCTATGTAAAAGACAGGGGCTACGCATTTGAACAAAAGTTGAACAGCAACACGAGAGGGTTTTTAAATAAACAATTAAAAGATTATGTGGCAGATGAAAAGGTAGCTAATATTCCGCTGATGTTTTTTAACTCGGTGGTGACAAGGGACAGCCGCAAGATGATCATTAGTACACAGCCGGTGCGGTTTATGATGCAGGCCCCGCAGGATACCAACAATATTCCAGCTGTGGACCCGGATGCAATTGACTTCACTTCTTTTTTTGCTAAACAAGATCCCTTTAATATACGCATGCTTACCGCCATGCGGATGAATGCGACTTTTCCCATCGTGTTACCCAATGTATGGCTGCCTTCTAATCCGGTTATTGATGTAATGGATGCGGGATTAAGAGATAACTATGGGCAGGAAACCACGTTGCGTTTTTTGATCGCGTTTGATGAATGGATAAAAGAAAATACCAGTGGAGTATTAGTGATGCAAATAAGAGACCGGACTGCGGGTGGCTGGGAAGCGCCTTACTTATCAGATGACATTAGCGATCATGCTACAAAGCCTTTTTTGCTTTTGCAGCACAATTGGTTCAAGATGATGGAATATTTTCAGAATGATATGCTGAATTACTATACTACCCGGAGCGGAAACCCGGTATATAAAATTGCTTTTCAATACGCAGCCGGTAATGAAGAGGATAAAGCAGCTTTAAATTTTCATCTTACCCGCCGGGAGGAAAAGGATATCATCAATTCCATTCATTCGCCTGACAATCAAAAAAGCTTTCAGCGAACACTTGAATTGTTTGGAAGCAAAGCGGTGGCCGATACTATGCCGGCTGAATAAGCAGGAAACATCTTTTCTTTACTTCGATACATACTTCATCTGGAGTTTCGGCAGGATCACCATCTATATGCAGTGGGGCCTGTGAAAGGTTGCGGATTATCAGCTTACCTGTTTGAAAATAAATAACCCCTTTTTTATCGATGGTAACTGCTTCTGCCGACAGTTTATTTTTCCCCAGAATTTGCTTGAAAACCTGGAACAATAAACTCATTTTACCCTGGTTGGTTACAATAACGATGTCGAGCAAGCCGTCGCTTAAGCTGGCTTTTGGGGCGATGGTAAAATTATTGCCAAACTGGTTGCTGTTAGCAATGCTGATAAAGAAAGCGTCAGCCTGAAGCGTTGTTTCTCCCAGCTGTAGTTCAAACTGGTAAGATTTTGCCGAAAAGAAATTTTTTATTATCTGCTTTATATAAGTAGCGAGACCTCTTTTAGGTTGTTCAGCAAAATCATGCGCCACTTTAGCATCAAAGCCCAGTCCGCAGAGCATACAGGCAAAATGATTGTTGATGTAAAAACCATCAGTAGCGGTGGGAGTTCCTGAAAAAATTATATCCAGCGCTTTAGCCGGTTGCTTTGGAATTTTCGCTGCATAGGCCAGCCCGTTGCCGGAGCCGCAGGGAATGATACCGAAATTCACCTTACAGGGCATGAGGCTGTTCACCACTTGGCTTACTGTACCATCACCACCGGCGATCACTATATCGGTTACTTGCTGTTCTTCAATAATGGGATAAAGAAATGAATAATCACCACTGGCAACAGAAGGAAATACCTGGAAGGGAATATTA
>CALSAT010000317.1:0-4997 GCA_943372905.1 Bacteroides fragilis
TATTCCCAACGTTACCATTCTGAATGCCTCCAAATGGCTGAACTCCGTTTCCATTTTTACCACCGATGCCAATGCCATCACCGCTATCAATGCACTCCCCTTTGTGCAAAGCGTTGCCGGCATAGCTGCTAAAATACCCGAAGGCGGCAGAAGCACCCGCAACAAATTTGCCGGTGAAGAGGTCATCACCGAACTGCCACCCGCAAGCGGCCGTATCGCAGCTGATCACTTTAATTACGGCACCAACTCTTACAACGAAATACATCTGCACAATGGTGAGTTCCTGCATAATATCGGCCTCCGCGGGCAGGGTATGCAGATCGCTATGCTGGATAATGGATTTACTAATTACACCACGCTTAAAGCATTTGATAGTGTGAATGCAAATGGCCAGGTGCTCGGCACCTGGGATTTTGTGGCCCGCGAATCCAATGTTATCAACGATGGCAGCCACGGTATGAACTGCTTTTCTACCATTGCCGCTAATATTCCCGGCCAGTTTATTGGCAAAGCCCCCAAGGCTTCTTTCTGGCTCTACCGTACAGAAGACGATGCCAGTGAATACCCTATTGAAGAACACAACTGGGTTTGTGCCGCCGAAAGGGCTGACAGCAGCGGCGCAGATCTGATCTCTTCGTCATTAGGTTATTTTGATTTTGATAATGCTACGCTGAATTATGTATATGCTAATATGAATGGCAACACCACTATCTCTGCACAGGGGGCCGATGTGGCGGCTAAAAAAGGATTACTGGTTGTATTATCAGCAGGCAATGAAGGCAATGGTGGCTGGCATTATATCACCACCCCTTCTGATGCAGACAGTGTGATATGTGTCGGTGCAGTAAGTACCGCAGGTAATGTGGGAGGATTTTCCAGTTATGGCCCCTCGTCTGACGGACAAGTAAAACCCGATATGGCGGCAGTAGGTGTGGCGGCAATGGTACAAACTACGGGAAACACTATCGGTACCAGCAATGGTACTTCCTTCGCCTGTCCCAATATGGCAGGCCTCAGTTCCTGCCTCTGGCAGGGATTTCCGGAGTATAATAATATGAAGATCATTAAGGCATTGCAGCAGGCCGGAAGCATTTCCGCTTCTCCCAATGACCGTATCGGCTATGGCATCCCCAATGTAAAGACCGCTTTCAAAAATTTACTGATAGGATACGCCACTTCTTCCGCTTCAGTAAATGCCTGTACCGCCACCATTACCTGGAGCACTAAAGATGTAAGTGCCATGAAATTTGAAATAGAAAGAAAAGCACCAGGTGAAACCGTTTTTACTAAAGTAGGTCAGCTGAACCCATCGGCGGGTACTATACTCGCCAATCATAACTACACGTTTGCCAATACCCTGATCAATGTAAATGCAGGTGATGTATCCTACCGCATCCGGCAGATCATTGATACGGCAGTCACCAGCTTTGCAGATGCCTATATTGATACTGCTACGGTGAACATTCCGTCCGGATGTTTTGCTACCGGCACGGGCAATATAGACCCGAACAGAGAGCTGGTAACGGTGCAACCAAACCCTGTTTCTGAATCCACCGTTTCACTGGTTATTGAAACCGCCTATGCTGTTGCGAATATGCCTGTTATGATCTATGACAGTAAAGGCCGCCTGGTGATGCAACTGAAGGATTCAAAAGGCACCGGTAAAAAGATCATTACGGTCCCGGTTGAAAGATTATCAGCGGGTAAATATTATATACAGGTAATGAACGGGCAGAAAACAATTGGTACTGCGGAATTACTGAAACTATAATGGCCGCTGAAGCAGGGCTGCAAACATTGTGTCTGCCTTTTTATCATATCCTTTTAATACTTCCATCTTCACCAGTTGCAGATGGAATTTTTCTGTAAGATATTCCACCGCTTCTTCATTTTCTTTTTTGAAAACAGAACAGGTAATGTACAGAAAATAACCACCCCTTTGTAAATGGCTAACAGCCGTTCCCGCAATTCTTTTTTGTAATGCAGCATACGCATCTGCTTTTTCCGTATCAAAATAATACAACTGTTCTGGTGTGCGGCCCCAGGTACCGCTGCCGGTGCAGGGCACATCGGCAATGATGATATCAAAGAAGGATGAGGGAAGGTTTTCCTGCTTACTTATATCCGCAACAAAGCTTTTATAATTGGTAATACCTGCTTCAGCAAACCTCTTCTTCAGGTTGATAAGAATTGACTCCCGGATATCAGAAACGGTAAGGTTGATATTACCCAACACATCTTTTGCCATAATAGATTTGCCGCCGCTGGCTGCGCAGCAGTCCCAGGTGGCAACTGGTCTGACCGTCGCGGTCTGACCGGTTGCCACAAGCAACTCTCCCACCCGCTGCGAATTCAGATCCTGGATAACGGCTTCTTTATTTACCTGAATCACTTCGTCTATTCTTGTCGCATTGGATAAGGCCATACAATGACTGGTGATCATTGAAAACCCGATACCCGCTTTTTCCAGTTTCTCTTTTACCACCGCTTCACGGCCAGGACGCAGCCGAAGGAACATACCCGGCTGTGTGAAATAAGAAGCCGATAATTCTCCGCCATCAATACCATCGCTGACAGCATCCGCCCAGGGAAATACATCTTTAAGAGAGACGGACAATAGCTCTAATTTATCAGCTAATGGCAACGTTACTTGTTTATCCCAAGCCGGCATTACTGTTTCCAGCAGGCTATCCGGTGCATGGGAACAAAGAAAAAGACCTGCCACTATTTTGTCTGTTACGGACATTCCGGGCAATGCTTTTCCTAACCGGAAATAACAATAGCACAGATGGGTGATTTGCTTTCTGTCGCGGGAACCAAATTTTTTTTGCTGTGCAAAATATTTCTTGCTGAAAGATGCAAAGGGCTCATCGCCGTGGTACTGCGATAGAATAGCTGCGGCAGAATTGATGTATGAATAATAACGGCTCAATGCTGCAAGATAAACCAGTTACACAGCATTACTATTCGCCTACATAAAAAAAGACCGGTAACAAGTACCGGCCTCAATAATATGCTCCAGGATATTTTCTTATAGTTCCAGCAATGTCTTAACGGGGTCTTTACCGATCAGTAATTGTTCCGGGTTTTCCAGCAGCTCTTTTACCCTTACCAAAAAGCTTACTGATTCACGGCCATCGATAATGCGGTGATCGTAGCTTAATGCAAGGTACATCATGGGCCTTACCACGACCTGGCCATTCACTACCATGGGGCGGTCCTGTATCTTATGCATACCGAGGATTGCACTCTGTGGTATGTTGATGATAGGAGTGCTCATCAGCGAACCAAACACTCCGCCATTGGTAATGGTAAACGTACCGCCGGTCAGTTCTTCAGCAGTAAGCTTACTGTCCCTTGCTTTACCGGCAAGTTCCACCACTTTCCTTTCCACATCGGCCATGCTCATGCTTTCTACATTTCTCATTACCGGTACGGTCAATCCTCTTGGGGTGCTTACGGCAATGCTGATGTCGGCATAGTCATGATACACTAACTGGTCGCCATCGATATAAGCATTTACAGACGGCCATTCTGCCAGGGCCACGGAACAGGCTTTCGCAAAAAAGCTCATGAAGCCTAATCCCACCCCGTGTATTTCTTTGAACTTGTCTTTGTATTTTGTTCTTATCTCCATTATAGGCCCCATATCCACTTCATTAAAAGTGGTGAGCATGGCAGTGGTGTTCTTTGCTTCCACCAGTCGCCGGGAAATCGTCTTGCGCAGGTTGCTCATTTTTTCCACCCGCACATTGCGGCTGTTGAGCTCAGCACCGGCAAAGGTTTTTTTACCGGGATTGGATAAGGCTGCCAGCACATCTTCCTTCAATATTTTACCAGCCGTTCCGGTAGGAGTAACTGTTTTGGGATCAACTTTTTTATCAGCAATGATAGCCGATGCGACCGGGCTTGCTTTAATATCATTCGGCACAGATGTTACCGGTGCAGCAGATATTTGCACTTTAGCAGGTGATGACGGCTGACTGCTGGACACCGGCTGTTCTTTTTTCTCCGGTCCGTTGTCAGTACTCTTCGGTTTGTCGTCCGCAGACTTCACTGCCGTCTCATCAATACTGGCCAGCAGATCGCCGATCCTGATCGTATCACCTTCTTTTATATCCCCGAGTTTGATGACACCGGCTTTTTCTGCATTCACTTCAAAGGTGGCTTTCTCACTTTCCAGTTCAGCGATCACTTCATCTCTTTCCACGTATTCACCGTCTTTCTTATTCCATTTCAATAAGGTCACTTCGCTGATGGACTCGCCTACCGTTGGTACTTTTATTTCAATCATAGATTCTTGTTTCAATTTTAAATACTAAACGCTGTCTCCACGATCTCCCGCTGCTCCTGCACATGCACTTTATTATAGCCCGTGGCAGTGGACGCAGAAGGCTGCCGGCTGATCACTCCATAGTTAATGGAAGTAAGATTCATCCGTAAAAAAGACGCCGCACCCATATTCAGCGGTTCTTCCTGCACCCAGAACCAGGTGGCTTTGCCATATTTTTCGTGCAGCGCTTCGAGCTGTTTATATGGCAACGGGTAAATCTGTTCCAACCTTACAATGGCAATATCTGTACGGTTCTCTTTTTGCTGGCGTTCCGCCATATCAAAATAGATCTTACCACTGCAGAAGAGTACTTTCTTCACTTTGCTCACATCAGCAAAACTATCATCGATCACTTCTTTGAAACCTCCGCTGGTGAAGTCTTCTATTCTGGAATAACTACCTGTATGGCGAAGATTTGCTTTAGGTGCAAAATTGACCAGCGGTTTCCGGAACGGCCAGGCCAGTTGCCTTCTTAAGGCATGGAAGAAGTTGGCCGCCGTAGTGATATTGGTTATCACCAAATTCAGTTCAGCACACATTTGTAAAAAACGTTCCAGCCTGGCGCTGCTATGCTCCGGCCCCTGTCCTTCATAGCCATGTGGCAACAGCATTGTTACGCCATTCATACGGTTCCACTTCTGTTCCCCGGCAGCTATGAACTGAT
>CALSAT010000318.1:0-4989 GCA_943372905.1 Bacteroides fragilis
AATCCTTATACTGCAAAGCAGTATTAATCCGTTTTTATCCGTCCAATCCGTGTAATCCGTGTCCCAGTGTATTTAATCCGTGTCCCAGTGTATTTCATCCGTGTGCAAACTGTATTTCACTCAGGACCATTTCCTTACAATTGCCCCACACTCTCTTCCCCCTTTTCTTAATACAGTAATTTCTTTTTTTGTGGATAAATAAACCCCTTCACCCTTCTTCATGTTTTCTTAATAGTGGAATTTCGCCGCTGGAAGCAGAAGGCCCTACCTTCGCCGCCGAATTTGATCCCTCCCCTTTGTAAACTGCACCATTACACCTGCAGGCCTTACTTATCATTTATTTATTCATTAAAAAAAGAGCATGAAAAAACTGTACTTATTGATTACGCTGGCTATTGTTACCATCACAAGCCAGGCACAGGTGTTGTTTAATGATGATTTTACGTATTCCGGAAACCTGACCGCCAACGGCTGGACAGCCCACAGCGGTGCAGGTACCAATCCCGTAGCCACTACTGCCGGATTAACCTATGCCGGATTAGTGGGCAGTGGCACCGGCAACGCCGCACTGGTCAACAACCTCGGTGGGGAAGACATCAACATCACCTTTGCCAACCAGAATACGGATGGACAAAGCATTTATATTTCCCTGCTGGTAAACATTACCGATCCGGCTGCTACTAAAACAGGGGATTACTTCTTTCATATAGGCACACCCGGTGGTGCCACCTTTACTTCCTTTGCAGCAAGGGTGTTTGCACGCATTACTGCCAGTGGTGTGAACTTCGGTATCAGCAATACTACTGCTATCACTTATGGCACTACTAACTTTTCTAAGAACACTACCTATTTACTCATTATAAAATACACGATCAGTGTTGCCGGTAGTGATCCCGTTTCTTTATGGGTATTTCCTTCCGGTATTCCCGCTACAGAAGTGGCGGCCGGTACTGCCGAATCGGTAAGCACCACCACTAACGGACAAAATGCTATTAATACGGTAGCATTAAGGCAGGGATCTGCAACTACTTCTCCGCAGACAGTAACAGATGCCATTAAGATCGGACTTACCTGGGGCGATGTAACACCTGCTTCCGGTGTACCATCTTTATCTGCTGTTCCATCATCTGTGAACTTCGGCGCACAAACAGTAGGCACACAATCAGCCTCACAATCTTTCAATCTTTCCGGGAGCAATCTTACCGGCGCACCCGGTGTCATTACTGTCAATGCACCCGGTACTGATTTCGAAGTATCGAATGATGATGCCACCTGGGGCCCATCCACCACCATACCTTATGCCACTGCCACATTAACGGCAACGCCTGTTTATGTTCGCTTCACACCGCAGAGCGGAGGAATAAAGTCCGGCAATATCACTTTCGCAGGCGGCGGTGTTACCACTCCACCTACGGTGGGACTTTCCGGCACCGGCACAGCCACCTATTACAGCAAAGCCACCGGCAACCTTACTGATGTGGCCACCTGGGGCATCAATACAGATGGTACCGGCGCATCACCCGCCAACTTTACCAGCGATGGACAAGTATTCATCATTGCCAACCGCAGCGCCGTTACACTCGATGCCAACTGGACCGTGTCCGGTTCCGGCGCCAAAGTGATAACCGGAGATGGCTCCGGCACCATTGAATTCACTATACCAGCCGCTGCTGCATTCACCGGTACTATAGATGTGGCCAACGCTGCCACCTTAGTATTGCAAAATGCCACACTGCCCACCATCGGGGTGCTCAGCAGTGGCAGCACCGTGAACTATGCACAGGCCGGCGCCTTCACAGTGCCGCAACGAACTTATCATAACCTTACACTTACCGGCGGTACCAGGATACTCGCCACCGGTACCACTACCGTAAACGGATCATTCACTTTGGATGCAGTTACCGGTTTCAACGGATCAGCCTCACCATTCTCCACCCTGAGCCTCGCCGGTGATTTCAACATGACCAATGGTGCCGCCTTTGAGCCAAACGGCACCGGAGATGCCAACCGCATGACACTCACCCTTACCGGCACCAGTGCGCAGCTGATACAGGGCGGTGATCTTTATCTCTTCAGGTTACAAACACCTTCCACGCCTGCCACTTCACTCAGTATCACTTTAGCTGCGGCCAACCTGTTCCTCGGCAATCTCACCAGCGGCGGACTTAACCTGCAGCAAAACACACATACCCTGGCAATGGGGGCCAATACCATCACCATACAGCAGTTTGGTTTCTTCAGTGCCACCAACACAGGATTGCTGAATGGTACCAACAATGCCTCACTGGTGATCAATAAGACCGGCGGTTCCGCCATCGGCACCGTAGCCTTTGCACCGGGCGGACAGTTTCTCCAAAACCTTACACATTCCAGTACAGGTGCGGCCAACAATAACCTCACCCTCGGCAGTTCCCTTTCCATCGCCAACGATCTTACCCTTACCAATGGTAACATCATACTTGGCGCTAATAATCTTACCGTATCAAATGCAATCGTGGGCGGATCAGCCACCAGCTATGTGGTGACCAATGGTGCAGGTACGCTTACCAGGCCGGTAGCCACCACAGCAGTTACCTTCCCGGTAGGGCCCAGCGCCACGCTGTATCACCCCGCTGCATTGACCAATACCGGCACCGCAGATAATTTCTCCGTAGCTGTATCCTCCACCGATCCTCCCTGTGCACCCGCAGCAGCCAGTGTAAATGCCACCTGGGATATAACAGAAGGCACACCCGGCGGATCCCTTTGCGATATCACCCTTGATTATACCGGCGCAGCTACCGGCGGCACCTACAGTGCAGCAGGAGCAAGGATCATCCATTGCAATGGAGTAGTATCAGATTATAACAATGGAAGTGTAACCGGCACTGTGGCCACGGGCAGCGGCTTTACTACGTTCTCTCCATTTGGTATCACCAACGACCTCTCGGTACTGCCCATCGGCCTCACGATCTTCCAGGGCAATAAAGGAACAGATGCCAACAACATTACCTGGAAAGCATCCTGCTCCGCCGCAGGTACTTACACCTTCGAATTGCAGCGCAGCAATGATGCCCGTAATTTCAGCGCCGTTACCGTTATCACCGCAGACGAAGTACGTTGCCAGCAGCCATTTGCTTTTGCTGATAATAACTTTAACCGCAATGCGGTGAATTATTATCGCCTGAAGATGACAGATGTGGATGGAAAGATCACCTACAGCCGTATCATCAGCCTCATCAACAAAGCAAATGGAATAGTGATCAATGGACTGATGCCAACGGTGGCCGCCAATACCACCGTAGTGGTGATCAGCGCTGCCAAAACAGAGACCATCAGCCTGGTGGTAACCGATGTAAATGGACGGATCGTAAAACAATTCAGCAGCAGGGTAGCAGCCGGTACTAATAATATCGAGCTAAGTGTGACCAGCCTGCAGGCCGGAGTGTATATGATCAATGCCGTAAGCGCCACCGAAAAGACACCGGCCATACGGATGATAAAGCAATAACAATAGCACAATACAGAATACCTGAAAGAGGGTCCTGCTAACAGGGCCCTCTTTTTTTATGATATACTGCGACTTATTCATACGCCTGATACAAATCAGGCATTAAACAATACATTTGAACACAGCTTGTCCCTTCTAAAGCTATCGTATGGATACAAATAATACAGGCACACAGATGACACAGATTGGACGGATGAACACGGATTTTTTATTCCGCCTTTGGCGGGATAAACAGGATTGATAAACCTTAAACGCTTATAAAGTAAAGTTTGTAAATCCTTATACTGCAAAGCAGTATTAATCCGTGTTCATCCGTCCCACCCGTGTTATCCGTGTGCAAAATGTATTTATCTGTATTTTGATTTATCAAAATAATCCGTGTTCCATATCCCGCTTAATACGGCTTTTTGTAACATTCTTTTTAAACTCTGGTTTATCTTTAACAAAATGCAGCCAATCCAGCATACGGTGTTCCATCATTTGTAAATGACAGCATCGTAGCAGCAGTTGAAAAACAAAACAGAGAAGATGAAGACGGCAGTCCTGTTCATACTGATCATAATCCAAAGTGCCGCCGTTTGCGGGCAACGGTCTTTTTATGATCACATACAACCCGGTACGTTAAGCGCAGGCTATACCGACACGATCATTTATGATAAGCAGTTCAGGTATGAAGAGTTTGGCTACAGCGGAATGAAACCCTATTTCATCCGGGTATGGCACCCGGTGCGCCAACAGCGGGGCGATACGTCCCTGCTATTGAAGGATATGATCTATGTAAATACAAAACCCGGCCTGGACAGTGTACAGGCAGAGCTGGTACAAAAGCACAAAGAGATCATCACCAGGGATTTTATTGCCGAGAATATAGCAACCGGGGAACCTAACGAGGGGGGCGATGCTGCCTTTGACAGTATCTACCAGGCATTTGGCCGCACCAGGACCAGGAGCATACATAAGAAAATGCCGGCCCGGTCGAAGTATCCCGTCATTATTTATCACCACGGCGCACAAAGCAGCCCCCTCGAAAATTTTGCCATGGCAGAATACTTTGCCTCACGGGGCTATATATTTATAGCTGCCAGTTTTCACTGGCCTTATGCAAACACCATATTCGGGTTGAAACCTTACCAGAAGATAATAAAGAACGAAGACGAGAAAAGCCTCGGGGCCATACTCGAATTTGCACGGTCTGTAAGCAGCAACCGCCATATCTTTTTTATTGGCCATAGCTGGGGCGCCCAAATGGGGCTCCGGACATTTGACCAGGAGAAGGCTATCAAAGGCATGGTATCTCTCGAAACAACGATCGAATTTAAAAACGACGATGCTAAGATCCGGGAACTATGGCCCGAAGTGTATCAGAAAATTGTAACCGACAAAGCATACTATCCTTTTCCTCTTTTATTCTGTGCGGCAACCGGTAAGAAAGAAGCCTTTCCTTTTTTTGCACAGGTAAAGGCGCCACGGATAATGTACGCCACAGTGAAAGAAGAATT
>CALSAT010000319.1:0-4894 GCA_943372905.1 Bacteroides fragilis
ATCGACAAGTGTACCACGGTAATGGCATACGAAAGTATCAAGTGGCGATGTCATTCTGGGGCCTGTGCCTTCTACCAATACTTCGTATTGCAGGCCGCTGGCTGTTGTTTTTACTTCCGGCCGCAGTTTATTTTGCTCAAGAAATAACCTGCTGTTCTCTACAACAGGATTTGGTCTTTGCTTTTTGAAATCCAGCAGTTCCACTTCAAATATCAATACTGCGCCACCGGGAATTTGCCCTTGCCCCATAACTCCATAACCGAGTTGATACGGGATATAGAATTTATATTTTGAACCTGTGGGCATCAGTTGCAGGCCTTCTGTCCAGCCTGGTATAACCTGGCTAGCCGCCATTTTTAATGGTTCTCCCCTGTTGTAAGAAGCGTCGAATTCAGTTCCATCTATCAGTGTGCCCCGGTAGTGGCAAACGAAAGTATCTATAGAAGACATTTTGCCTCCAGTGCCTTCGGAGATGACCTCGTATTGAAGGCCGCTGGGAGTTACTTTTACGCCAGCTCTTGCTTTATTTTGTTCCAGGAATTTTTTTCCTGCCTCGATATTGATTTTAGCTTTCTGTTCCTGCATACGGAAATAGTAGGCATTCACAGTGGCATTCGCCTGTACATCATCGATCAGTGGTTTCTTCTTTCCCATTACATCAGACATACCCCTGTTGTATAGGGCCATGTTGAATTTAAAGTCAGTAAATCCTTGTTGAAAAAAGTTTGTGGCCATACTCTGACCTAAAATATAACTCAATGAATCAATGGTTGTCTTTAACCCTCCCGCAGCAGCAGGATTTGGTTTTGGAGGCGCAACCGGTGTGCCGGCAGCTTTAGTTTGATAATATGTATTGAGACATTGGTTAGCAATGGCCTGGTCAATCAATGGTTTCTTCTTAGCTTGAAAATCTGCAAATCCTTTGTTGAATATGGGAATGTTCAGCTTCAGATCGCCTAAATTCTGGCTTTGGAGATTGTATGCTGTACTTTCCCCTAATATATAGCAAACAGAATCGACGGTGGTCTTTAACAGAGGGGTTACAGGTTTTGCGATGGGTTTTGCCACTGGTTTGGTAACAGGCTTACCCGGCTGGCCAAATAAAATCCCGGCAGTCATCAACATTGTAACGGAAATAAAGAAATGCTTCATAGATTCATAATATTAAGTCGTCAAAAATACAGCTTGAAAAGCGATTTCGTCCACCCCTGATCACTTAATTTCGCTATGCAAAAACCTTAACGAAATGGATATATTCTCAATGCCGGTGCAGGTTCGGTGGTCTGACCTCGACCCTAATTTTCATCTCCGCCACTCTGTGTATTACGACTGGGCTGCCATGTGCCGTATTGAATACCTGCAGCAGGAAGGACTGACGCCTGCGGTAATGCAAAAGTTGCAGTTTGGCCCTATCATCTTCCGGGAGGAATGTGTCTTTAGAAAGGAAATAAAGTATGGCGACAAGGTGAGTATTAACCTGAAATTGGTAAAAGGACGGAAGGACTATTCCCGCTGGACGATCCTGCACGAAATAAAGAAGCAGGATGATGTACTCTGTGCCGTTGTAACAATTGATGGTGCCTGGCTGAATATACTGGAAAGAAAATTATTTATCCCTCCTGCAGAAGTAATCAAGGTTTTTGAGCAAATGCCGCTGGGGGCAGATTTTGAATGGCTTGATTAAGTATTTGTAGTAATAGCATTCAGCAGCGTGACCTTTGCGGGGAACCGTGCGGCATAGCCATTTACCAGGTTGCGTATAAAACTGTTCTCTTTATAAACTGTGAGTTGATCTTTCAGCGTTTCCGGGTCTGTTAGCGGCAAGTCTGCTGATATATACCCCATTCCGTAAAATTTCCCTTCCAGCACCAGTATGCAGGAACGTTCATCTCCATTCAGCCCTTTGTCTACAATAGCGAAAGAAGGTTGTATCCGCAATGCGTCACAAGCTTTCTTTACCCGTTCGTTGTACAGGTGCGATGATTCCAGGTGTTCACAGGCGCCTTTGCAATAGCCTTCATTAATGGCTTCACATTTACCGGGATCTTTTTGCATGAAGCAAAGTTTAGGGCACAGATTGAAATCTTTTATCAGTTTCCGAATAATGGCATGACCATCTACCAGGTAATGAAACGTATAAACTGGGTTCAGCAATTTGCGGTTCTTATCAATGGCCAGCCGCTGGTAACCATTCTGGTCTTCAAACAGAAAAATCCCGTATACATCTTCCCATCTTTTTTGGGATGAGTTGAAGATGGGCCATCTTTTTTTTATTTCTGTTGATTCCAGTATGCAGGCCATTAGTTCAGTGCCGCAAGGCTGATAGCTGATATGGTGTACATGCTGCATAAAATTTTGCTTCTGCCTGCTTTCCGAATTATTACTGAAATGGCTGTTGACCCGGTAACGGATATTATTGGCTTTACCCACATACACGATCTTACCTTTTTCATTATGAAAAAAATAAACACCCGGGGTGTAAGGAAGTTGTTCGAAATCCTGCTTTGGAACATTAGGCGGCAGGATAGATTCTTTGGAATTACGCTGGAGGCTCTTAGCAATATGCTGTTCTTTATCATGTTGCAGCAGCAGTTCAAACACTTTTACGGTAGCGGCAGTATCGCCACCAGCCCTGTGCCGGTCCGTGATGGTAATGCCTAATGCATCGCAAAGCTTTCCCAGGCTGTACGACTGTAGACCAGGGAATATCTTCCTGCTCAACCTTACCGTACAAAGCTTTTTTATATTCAGTTCGAAACCGGTTTCTTTCAGATGGCCTTTTATAAAGGAGTAATCAAAATTTACATTATGTGCTATGAATATTCTGTTATTTAATAACTCATATATTTTTTCAGCCACTTCTTCAAACCGTGGTGCATTGGCTACCATCTTGTCTGTGATCCCGGTCATGGATTGTATGTAATACGGTATAGGCTGGCCGGGATTGATCAGTGTTTCATACGTTTCAGTAACACTATTCCCATCATGCAGATGCACAGATATCTCAGTGATACTATTTGCAGCCGCATAGCCGCCCGTGGTCTCTATATCTACAATAGCATACATTAAATAAATACGAAGTTTGAAGACAGAAATACGAATTTCGTGAAAGTTTTTCAGTGAACTATGGATACAGACAAGTTAATTATGTTCCGGAACAGGCTGACGAAAGTTTTTCGTCATCTCAGCAAGCAGGCAAAGCGCCAGCGCATAAGCTGCTACCGGGTATATGACCATGATCTGCCGGAATTTCCCTTTTGTATTGAGTTTTATGGCAGTAAATTATATGTAGCTGAATACAAACGCTACCATGGTATGACGGAGGACGCGCATGATGAATGGATGGAGCAGAGCCTGGAGGTAATCAGTGAAGTGCTGGCTGTAGCCAAAGAAAACATTTTCCTGAAGTTGCGGCAGCGTAAACCGGGCCGTCTGGGCCAATACCAAAAATATGATGAGGTATTGCATGAGTTTGAAGTGGGCGAGAACGGGTTAAAATTCATTGTGAATCTGAGTGATTACCTGGACACCGGGCTGTTTCTCGATCACCGTATTACCCGGCAGATGGTGAGAGAACAAAGTAAGGGTAAAAAGGTGCTGAACTTATTTGCGTACACTGGTTCTTTTTCAGTGTATGCGGCTTCGGCGCCTGCGACCGAAGTAATAACTGTCGATCTCTCAAAGACCTATCTTAATTGGGCAGAAAAGAATTTGCAATTGAACGGTTTCAATGATTTTGGGAAATACCGGTTTATCCATGCTGATGTAAAGCAATACCTGAAACAACTGTCTCCGGGATATTTTGATATAATCGTAATGGACCCGCCTACCTTCAGCAATAGTAAAAGAATGGATGATATTCTTGATATACAACGGGACCATGCTGATCTGATCAATGATTGCCTTACAGCTTTGGCGGATGGAGGTGTGCTTTACTTCAGTACGAACTTCAGGAAATTTGTACTGGATAAAGACAAAATAAAGGCTGCCTCAATTAAGGATATTACGAAGGCCACCACACCATTTGATTTTGAAGGAAAACTTTTCAGATGGTGCTATTATATTACAAAGTAACAGGTTTGATATGCTGTATTGTCTACCGATAAGCTACGGCAAACAAAAAGAAAGCTGGGATTATTCAAGCCCGGTATACTGCGTGTCAATTCCAGACCTCACCTTATAAGGGTATTGCCAACGAGCAGGAAAGGTATATTTTGTACTTTTAAGGAACTGCTGTATTTGAAACATCCACTAACGATACAAGGCCTGCTGCTGATCTTCTTACTGCTATTTGCAACCGGCAGCAGCAGCCAGGTTTATTATAAAGCCAGGACTCTTACCACTTCAGACGGGCTTTCTGATAAAGGTGTGACTTGTTTTCATAAAGATAAGAAAGGCTTTATGTGGATCGGTACCCATAACGGGCTGAACCGGTACGATGGGCACTCGTTCAAAAAATTCCAGCCAGCCGCCGGCAATTCCATTTCCAATGAAGTGATCAATGATATTGCAGAAGACAGCAAAGGACGAATATGGGTAGCTACTATGGAAGGATTGAATATTTATGATCCCGGTACAAATACCTGGAATGTAATGGTGCCTGACCCGGATAAACGGGGAAATGCAGTTCCCAATTATATTATTTGGGATATTCATATCAGCTCAGATGATATGGTATGGATAGCCTCAGATGTTTTTGAGTTTGGTAAGTATGATATAAATAAGAAACAGTTTACTTTTTATGACTGGCCAGCTTTTGCCCGGGCCCATCCCAACATGAGTAAAGGCCGTTATCGTTCTATACAGCAGTTTGTCAGAAAGAATGACCAGGAGTTCTTCCTCGCTACCACTACAGGCCTGGTAAGCCTTAATGTCATACGAAACGAGTTCCGGT
>CALSAT010000320.1:0-4894 GCA_943372905.1 Bacteroides fragilis
TGGCAACAGGTGACCCGCTTTACTTGAGGATCAAAGAATTTTACCCCGACCGGTTTTCCCTCGACTACCAGAAAGAAGAAGGAGTGGTGACCCTTCGGCTAAAACTTGATAGTGAAAGATAACAGCACGATAGTAAACCTGGTTTCGGCAGCCGAAAAGAAACACAGCCGCCTCTTCTGGCGAAGGGCTTTTCTTTCGTATGCAATAATAGAAATTATGATACTGGCCGTTCAGTATTTCATCACCCGCAGCCAGTGTGAAAAATGTGTGCTTCCTCCGGCATTTTATGTGGTAAACTGGTTGCAGCATATACTATTTACCGGATTATTATGGTATTGCCTGAACCGCTTTTCCCGCTTACCGGGCTGGCAGATCATTTTAATGAATGTAATATTTTTTTGTCTGCATTATTTTTTATGGATCACTGTATTGTACTTCATCTTCCGGTATGGCGGGCCATTGCTGGTATGGGAAACTACTTCACCCAAGTCGTTTGAATGGTTTGTATACGGTTCATGGGCAGATATCGGCAAATATGTGCTGAAGCTTTCGGCTTTCTATCTATTAAAATTCTATTTTGAATACCGCCGGGCAGAGCGGCAGCGGATCCAGCTGGCGGTGATCAATAAGGATATGCAGATCAACCTGCTGAAACAGCAGCTTAGTCCTCATTTTTATTTCAATACCCTGAACAACCTGTATGGGCTGGCGAGGAGCAACAGCAGCAAATTATCTGACGCCCTGCATCAGTTGTCCAACATCATGCGGTATGTGATCGTGGATTGCAATCAGCCCAAAGTGTTGCTTTCTGAGGAGATAAAATTTCTGCAGAGTTATATTGCCCTGGAAAAACTGCGTTATGAACAGGATACGGTGATTGACATGGAGGTGAAAGGATCTGCCGGTGGACAAACCATTATACCGTTGCTGCTGATTCAGTTTGTGGAGAATGCATTCAAGCATGGAATGAAAGAGAAGTCTGACAAGAACTGGATGAAAGTAAAGGTGGCTATTCAGGACGATGAATTATATTTTGAAGTACAGAACAGCTATTATGGTTCAGCTGCTGCTGATGGCATCGGTATTCACAGTGTGCGAAGGATACTTGACTTGCAATATGAAGGAAAGTATTCCCTGGAAATGCCGGCAGGGGACAACATGTTTTTGGTAACTTTAAAACTGATACTTTCATGAAACAAATTACCTGCGCAGTAATAGATGACGAGCCCATAGCCCGTGATATACTGGAAGATTTTATCGGCCAGGATGACAGGCTTTCGCTGCACGGCAATTATAAGAATGCTAAAGAAGCGTTGAAAGGGATCACCACGCAACCAGTGGAACTGGTATTCCTGGATATTAATATGCCCGGACTTACCGGGTTTCAGTTTCTAAGGTCAATGACCAACCCGCCTGCAGTGATCTTCACCACTGCCTACCGGGAGCATGCCATGGAAGGCTTTGATGCGAATGCGATTGACTATCTGTTAAAGCCCATTGCTATTGAACGGTTTTTGCTTGCAGTAAATAAGGCCTGGAAGTTTTTGCGGCAGGCAAGCGCCGACACACAGGATATGCCTGTGGTGAAAGAGAACGAAGACTTCTTTTTTGTAAAAGCGGATGGCGGGTTAGTGAAAATCTTTTTTGAAGAGATACAGTACATCGAGGCATTGAAAGAGTATGTAAAGATCGTTACGAAAGAGAGGGCTGTTATCACTTATCACACCCTTTCCGGGTTGGAAGAAAAATTACCCGTTGGAAAATTCTACCGCATTCACCGGTCTTATATTGTCAATATAAAATCTATCAGCAGCATTGAAGGTTTCACTGTTAAGATCGGTAAAGTGGAGCTGCCCATCAGCCGGAACGAGCGGGATGCCTTTATCGAACTCGTTGCCAAAGGGAAGATCATTTCCAAGTAAATCCTGTTTCATTGAACAATTTCGCCCATTCGTTGAAAAGCGGACGCCCTGCTTCCACCTGTTGAATTCTTGTTTCCTCCTGTTGAAAAGAAGTCATTCCTTTTTTTACCCGTAGTAGTTTCATGCCGGATTCTGACAGTGGCTATTTCTTCACGCTAAAAACTATGGGTATGAAAAAGATCTTTTTTTTGATGCTACTGTCAGCTGCGGTGATCGTTATTTCATTTACACCTGCCATACATACGGATAACCAGCCGGAAACTGAAAGGCAGATCCGGGTACCGGGTCCGCCCACCTTCAATGCGGTGTTATTTGAAGAATTGGTGAATAAAAAAATGAAGGCTACAGTAAAGGGCTATGCATTTGCCATCGGTGATAAAGAGGGCATCAAAGCCCGGAGCGAAGGCGGATGGGCACAGGATCCATCTGATGGGAACCTGAAAATGACCACTAAAATACCCAGTTGCATTGGTTCAGTATCAAAGATGATGTCAAGTGTGGCATTACTTAACCTGCTCGAAGCAATGCCGTCGGTCAAACTGGACGATCCCATTTTTACCAAATTGCCGAAAAAATGGCAACAAAAATATAAGAACACACAGGTGGAATGGCTTACCTACCGCCAGTTACTGCAGCATCGTTCAGGATTCAGGAAGGGCAGTGATGTGAGTAATCTTGATTCCATGGCGTCGTTACCTAACACGGGTCCTTTTGAAGCGACAAGAAGCTATAACAATTCGAATATTTCATTGCTGCGATATTTGATTACGAACCTTGCGTATCCGCAAGAGGGGGCAGCGATCGAAAATAAACTGGTTCGCCTTTCTTTTGACGACTACTCTGATAAAGTAAATATTGAGTATAGTTTTCCTTTTGAGAAATACCTGAAGAAAGCGATCCTTGATAAAGGGCTGCTACCCTTAGCCGCCAGTTGCCGGCCTGAGCCAGACCTTATGCCCAATGTGGCGAAAGGCTATACCGACAGAAACAGCAAGAAAGGTGTCTTCACAAATACTGCCGCCGAGCACTTGGCAAAGGGTAATCATTGCGCCCCGCAGGGCAGTTGGTACCTGTCTGCAGAGATGCTGGTTCATTTTGGGCGGACCCTGCTTTTCAGTAATAACTACCTCACCAATGTAACAAGGAGTATGATGTTTGATCCGCAGAACCATGGCGAAAGATTGGGATGGGCCAGTACAAAAAGTCATGATGCTTTTGGCAAAGAGACAGGACAGTCGAGATGGCCTATGCATAATGGTGCACAAAATGGTTACCGGGCTATCCTCATCCAATTGCCCTACGGGTATGTGGGGGCGGCGCTGGTAAACAGCAGCAAGTACTTGTCGGGCCAGGAAACGGATGACGAAGACCAGGATACCAATGCTTTTATCACCGATGTATTGATGAGTGCCTTTTATGAAGCCACACATAGTGCGCCAATGGCGGAGATCGCCAAGCATGCTATTGCGGAAAGCAATTACCAGGAAGAATTCAGCATGATCTGGCATTCAGGCTACTACCCGGTGTGGGTGGATGCGTATGAAGTGGCAGGAAAAACTTATTTCAATACCGTGTTCAGGCCAAACAATGAAAACTATGATGTGAAAGTGCGGCATAATATGACAAAGGAAAAATACCAGCTGGAGTATAATGAATGGGTGAAAGAAAAAGGATACCGTTTGCAACAGCTGGATAATTATACCGATGGTGGCAAATTGAAGATCGCAGCCATCTTTATCAAAAAACCGGGCACAGCTCCGGCACAGCCAGCCTATCATGCACTGTCGCCGGAAGAGCACCAGGCTTTATTCGATAAGTATACCGGTGAAGGTTATGTACCGGTAAATGTATCGGTGACTTCAGTAGGTGGCAAACGATTTTATGCTGCATTTTATGAAAAAAGAAACGTGGGCGGCAGTGTGCTGAAGAGTTTTCTGAGCCAGCAGGAATACCAGGATGTGTTTGATGAAAACAAAAGGAAAGGATGGGAACAGGTATATATCAATGCTTACCGGCATGAGGGACAAACAAAGTTCTCAGTGATCTGGTATAAAAATTCCGGGTATCATGCCTCTGTCGCCACCCGTAAGTCTGACAGTGATGATTACCAGCAAAAATGGGAAAGCAATACCGCCAATGGACTGCTCACTCGTTGTGTAACGGGATACGAGGAAGGTGGCAGGCATTGGTTTGCGGCACATTGGGCTAAATAAAAAAAGCTAATTATGAGAATAAGAGGGATTACAATTTTGGCTTTCCTGCTCTTTTTGTGTGGGGAAGCCATTTCACAAAATGTAGGTATTGGGACCAGCACACCGTCAGCAAAACTTCATGTAAGAGGTTCGGCAGACACATCCCAGCTATTTATTGATGGTCATACCACCCAGTCGCCGGGTCAGCCGCTCGTTAAATTGCGTAGTGCTTCCGGTGCCGATCTGCTCTGGATACATTCAGATAATTCCGCCAATAGTTTTGTCGGGCTGAACAGTGGCCGGCTCAACAATGCGGGTGGTGGCGGAACAGGTAACTCTTTCTTTGGAAGCCTGGCAGGCGATTCAAATAGAACAGGTGGGAACAATACTGCCATCGGCAGAGAGGCACTCCGTTCAAACAATGCCGGTAACAATGCAACAGCTATTGGATACCAGGCCATGCTGTATGCCAACAATTCTGCAGGTTCTTTTTCCAATACCAATATTGCGGTTGGCTACCAGGCATTGCGGGGGTCTGCCACACCTTCTTCCAATACCGGTACAGGCAATACAGCAATTGGTTATCAAACTATGCTAAACAACAGCACTGGTTTTAATAACACGGCCTATGGCAGAAATGCCCTTTTAACAAACACTGGCGGCGATAATAACACAGCTTTAGGTTATCAATCGCTTTTTGACAACACTACCGGACTGAATAATACGGCTACCGGCTTTCAATCATTATTTAATAATGTAGATGGCGACCGTAACACCGCC
>CALSAT010000321.1:0-4890 GCA_943372905.1 Bacteroides fragilis
ACCAAAGAAGGAGCGGTGACCTACCGGCTGGCAGAAATAAAAGATAAGCGATATGCCGGTGACACTTTAATACTCATGAATAAATACGGGGAGCTTACCTACCGCATTCTTACGAAAGAAGACCTGGAAAAGAAGTAAGCCGCTATAAATAAAGAGGAAGTCGTACGGGTTTTGTATGACTTCCTTTTTTTATAAACAAAAACCCCAGCATTACTGCTGAGGTTTTGTGCCCGGGACTGGAATCGAACCAGCACACCTTGTGGGCGGCAGATTTTGAGTCTGCTGCGTCTACCAATTCCGCCACCCGGGCAGCTTTGTCCCCCGTTTTCCGGGGAGTGCAAATGTAAAGCGTAAACAGTAAACTATAAAATTAAAATCACCGGTGTTGTCCTCAAAACTCAAGGCAACCCTGCAGTATTTTTTTCCATTCGGGTGTGGCAAGTTTTTCGGGTGTCAATTGGGCTGCATCCAGCGGGTTGGGAAATGCTTTTTCTACTTTGTAGAGCATACATTCACAATAGTCTTTTGCTTTATCTCCTGTAATGCCCCCTTTCTGAGCTGATCCTATACAATTGGTCAGGAATATCTCCCGCTCTTCCGTGGACCAAAAACCATAGAGGCAATCTTTTATATCTTTTAGCCAGGCCTCGGATCCCATATCGGCCTCAGTGATGTTTGCCGCCTCTTCAATGCTGGGGTATTTCTTTTCCACCCTTTCCTGCATACAATAGCAATAAAAACGGGCGGAATCTTCGCTCATGGCATTCTTTGCTTCAATTACACATTCTTTCAGAAAAGCATACCGCTCGGTGGAAGGCCAGCCTTTTTTTTCGCCTGTTTGCTGGGCAAAGGAATGAGTGGCGGTGAGCAGCGTTACGATCAGTGTGGTAAGTAGTATTTTTTTCATCCTGTAAAATACGACTTACCTGTATACGGTCTGCATCAGCACTACCATGTTTTCAGATTTCGTTGGGTGAACTGCCATTCAGGTGTAGTAATGCCTTCTTCACTGGTCACTTCATACCAGGGGCTGCCGGTCTCACTCTGCGGGTTTACCAGTACATGCATATCCTGCGCCGGCTGGTATCCCTGCACCATCATATATATTTTTTTGCCCGTTGCATTTACTGCCAGGTCCACCACTATCATGGCATGGCCGGGAAACCCTCCCTGCACCAGCACATCACCGGCCTTTATACTATTAAAATCGGAGACGGTGGTTAATTGCTTTTCCAGGGAAGCTGATCCGCACCAGCCAAATACAGTTTGCAGGTATCTGTCAAAAGCTGGCCGGTCATTGCCCCGCTCCCATTTATACCATTTGCCACTGTAATCCATGAAAGCGATTTCGTTATATTTCTTTTGGCTGAATAAATATTCTGCCCGCAGCCGCATTACCACATCCGCACACTGCTGCAGATCCTGCTTGCCGGTGGGTATGTCCACCACAGCATACTGTGCCGCCTGGTTTCGTTTCCTGCTTCCATTATACAGGTACACCGTTTTATTCTTTTTCAGTGGTATCGTTCTTGCCCATTCATCAAAAGTGCCTGCACCGGCAGGGACTCTTTTATATCCGTCGGGAACGGGTATCTCACCGATTGTACTATAGTAAATAGCGGGAGCGTCTTCCGTATTGTTTTTCACTGTGGCAGTTGTCTGCTTGTCGCTGCTTTGCCCGCAGGCCATTAAGTATGACAGAAAAATGAGCGGCAACTTTTGCATGATGGAGTTAAGAGTGTCGGCAAGGCATTTTCCATAATGCGGGGGCAGTGGAAAAAAGCTGTATTTTACCATATCCATTTAAACCTGTTTTATGACCCTGATGCGTAAATCACTACTCACCATCGCTATTGCTATCATTGCTATAATTGTAGGCTTTATCTTTCTGCTGAAAGGATGCCTTGCAAAATACGATGAGCGGTTTATGCGAACACCGGCCCTCGTATTTGAAAAGAACGACTCCTCAGTGATCTTTAGTATAGTCGAGTTTCAGAAAACAACTTCTTATTCCCGGAAAGGGAACTTTGTACGTAAAAGTGTAAATACAAAATACTATATACAGACAAATGATGGCCACACTGGCGATATGCTCACCAGCAAGAAAATAAAGAATCATAAAGAAATCAAAAACTTTCCGGTAGAGGTGCTTGGTGCCTCCGGCAATTCGGCCTGGCTCTTTATGGGTGAATTAATGGCCTTCAATGCTTTTACCCTCGATAAAACAGCAGATATTGAGATGCTGGAAGAAAAGAACCCTGCACTGAAAGGCAAGTTTCCCAAAGAAAGACAGTACTATCTGTACAACAGGAACGATCGTAACATTTATTTTACTGCTTCTGATGGAACCAAGTGGCAATTGAACACCCGCACCTTAACGGCCTCTTCCTCCAGTTATCGAAAAGACGAAAGTCCTTTGCAATACCAGTTGTCGCTGCTGGAAAAGAGCATTAAGCAAAGCCAGGACGACCTTGACAGCCTGTACCAGCAAAAGAACTACAGGGCCTCTGCTGATTACCGGGCAAAGAAGATAACTGCTGTTGAATACCAGCAGATCACTAAAACCTATTATGCAGAACGGGAACAACTGGGCCGTGTACGGGACAGTCTTCAAAATATAAAACGCCAATGGGAAAAGAATAAGCGTAAGATGGAAGATACAGAAAGGACCATTGAACACCTGCAACGGTTCAATCCTTCTTTTTCCAGTATGAAGATAAACCAGGACACACTGGCCGCTGCCTGGTTTGGTCTTTACAGCGATGAAGAAATGAGTAAACTGAATAATTGGGTGACAGACCAGACTGCTTATGATGAAACGGTACGAAGAAAATTGTTTGCCGGCGCTTATTCATTTTCCAGAAATGAAGATGCCATGATAGATAAACCCTCTGTAAAAACCATTTCGCCGGTTGACTTCCTTGCGGGCGGATTTCTGCTGGATAAACGGAATGCAAAACCAATATACTTACAGAATGGCCAGTTGCTACTGGTGGCACATAAAGACCAGGTGGGTAAGGATGGAAAAATAGTGCTTACAAGTCTCGGCAGGGATGGCAAAACCGGCTGGACGCTTAACACTAATTTATCTGATTGGTCTGACTGGATATACCATGGCAATTACCTGTATGTATTTGGTATGGATAATAAAAACCTCAGCAGCGGCGAAAACAATATACTCCTGTGCATTGACCTTTCTAAAGGAACAACTGCAAAGTTTGATTACTTTAAAAATAAAAAAACGAATGACTGCTGCATAAATTAGTATTACTTTCATGATGATTAATGTCTATGAATATGAATGCGTTTGCCAGATACCGCTCTACTTTGATTATTGTCATGTTGCTTTCAGTATCTGTATCTACCCTTATTAAATGCACCGGTAAGGATAAGAAAGCCACAGGTACTACTAGTAAGGCCAATCAATCCAGTGCTAATGTTGGCTCGGCCAATTGCGCCGGATGCCACGCAGATATTTACAATAAACATATAAAAACTGCCCACTTCCTCAGTTCCCGGCCTGCTACAGAGGAATCGGTCATGGGAAGTTTTGCCGAAGGCAAGAACACTTTTGCCTACACTCCTCTGCTAAAGATACTGATGCACAAAACTGACAGCGGCCTCTACCAATCGGTATATTATAAAGGAGAAAGAAAAAAAGATATCCGATTTGATATTGTGACCGGCTCCGGCACAAAAGGGCAAACCTATCTCTACTGGCAGGGGAATAAATTATTCCAGATGCCTATCTCGTATTTTACAGCGGCGGCACAATGGTCGAACAGTCCCGGCTTTCCGTCAGACAGGGTCATGTTTGACAAATCGATCACTACCCGTTGCCTTGAATGTCATGCCACTGCTGCCGGTCTTTTATCTGAACCCGATATAAAGCAGGAAGAATTTAACAGAGACCAACTGGTATTTGGGATTGATTGTGAAAAATGTCATGGCGGTGGTGAAAAGCATGTAAGCTTCCATAAAGCTAATCCTACAGAAAAAACAGGCAAGTATATTATCAACCAGGCCAATCTCAGCAGGCAGCAGCAATTAGATATGTGCAGGCTTTGCCATGATGGAAGCATAAAGAAAACAACCCCTTCGTTTAGCTTCAAAGCTGGTGATGACCTGGCTGATTATTTTACCACGGACAGCATAAATGCCACTTCAGTAGGCAATGATAATATCGATGTGCATGGAAACCAGTTTGGTCTGCTGAAGTCAAGTAAATGCTTTACCCAAAGTACTATGACCTGCAACACCTGCCATAACTCACATGAAAATGAAAGAGGCAACCTGTTGCTTTTCTCGCAGCGCTGCATCAGTTGTCATAAGGAAGAACACAAGACCATTCCCGGCTTGTCTGCTGCGCAGGCAAGCGCTATTAATACTAATTGCATCGATTGTCATATGCCGGTCAAACCTTCCCGTACCCTTACGTTGTTCCTGAACCAGCAGGAAATTCCAGCCGTAGCCTTTGTCCGTTCACATTATATCAGCAATTACCCGGAAGATGTAAAAAAATACATTGAGAAATTAGGAAAAAGTAAGTAAGCGACTTATGTGTATTTACTTTCCCTGGCCGCTTTTGCTATTTACGCTTACATTTATTGTATGAACCGGATGGACCGCCTGCTTGGCATTCTTACCTTACTGCAATCGAAGAAATTTGTTCCCGCGGAGAAGATCGCTGACAAATATAATATAAGTGTTCGCACCGTGTACCGGGATATAAAGGCCCTTTCGGAACTGGGCATTCCTGTTAGCTTTGAAGCGCCAAAAGGTTATTTTATTGTACAGGGATATTTCCTGCCACCGGTCTCCTTTAGTACAGAAGAGGCAAATGCGCTGCTGCTGATAGAAGCACTGGTAAATGGCTTTACAGATAAATCC
>CALSAT010000322.1:0-4838 GCA_943372905.1 Bacteroides fragilis
TCTTCATCGAGTCTTCGCAAAGCAGCAGCATCTGTTTCTTCGCCGGGTTCCGGATGACTGCAACAGGCATTCGTCCACAGGCCGCCACTATGATACTTATGCTGGGCCCTTTGCTGCAATAACATTTTGCCCTGGCTGTTAAAAATAAAAACACTGAAAGCTCTGTGCAAAAGCCCTTCTTTATGTGCCTGCATTTTTTCTGCTTCGCCAACGGGATTATCGTTTTCGTCCACAAGTATCACATTCGTCATAACCATGCTCTTATATCAACCGCAATTGATTTTTTACCCCGGCCCTGAAGATGATCATTGCTTTGCGGTAATTGGGAATGCGGATCCTTGATTCAAGTACCCGTGCCGGCTTCATCCGTTGTATTTTTCTAAACAGGGATAAATAATATTTGTACGCCACATACACCCCAAATCTCGCCTTTAGCGGTAGCCGGGTGATGGCTTGGTATGCTTCTCGGAAATCGTTGGTAATATCTTCTTCAATATTTCTTTTATCCTGTTCAGTAAAGTTATTAAAATCACAACCAGGGAAGTACACTCTTGACAAACCATTGAAATCAGCCTTTATATCACGCAGAAAATTCACTTTTTGGAAAGCGGCCCCCAGGGAACGAGCCCCCTGTTTCAGCTCGTCATAAAGTTGCTGTTTGCCTTCGCAAAAAACATATAAGCACATCAAACCCACCACTTCTGCCGACCCATAAATATACTCCTTGTACGTTTCGCAATCATGGGTTTGCTTATTCAGGTCCATCTCCATACTACAGAAGAAGGCATCTATAAGGGCATGATCAACATTGAATTCATTTACTGTTCGCTGAAAACTGTTGAGAATGGGATTCAGGCTGATGCCGCGGCTGATGGCATCATAGGTTTCTGTTTTGAACTGCTGCAGCAAGAACGCCTTATCATGATCATGAAAAGTATCGACGATCTCATCCGCAAAACGAACGAATCCATATATATTGAATATAGAAGTACGCAGATCCTTATGCAGCATTTGTATAGCTGATGAAAAAGATGTACTGTATTTTTCAGTTACAATACGACTGCAAATTTCACTGGTCGTATGAAAGAGTTGAATCATTGATTGTAAAATAACATTTTATCCCAATACTTTCACTACTTGTTTAGCAACCACCTCCCCGCTTATCAGACTGGGCGGTACTCCTGGTCCCGGAACTGTCAATTGGCCGGTATAAAATAAATTCTTTACTTTCCTGCTCTGGCAGCTTGGTCTGAATATGGCTGTTTGCAATAATGTGTTAGCCAGGCCATATGCATTACCTCTGTAAGAATTATAATCATGTACGAAATCACTTACAGAATAAGTTTTCTTGTACACTACCGCATCCAGAATAGATTCTCCGGTATGCTTTTCCATTCGTTTAACAATGATCTGAAAATACTTTTCCCGCAATTCTTCTGTATCACCTTCCAATCCTGAAGCTATGGGAACCAGGAAAACGATATTTTCCTGTCCGGCCGGAGCTACAGTATCATCCGTTAAAGATGAAACACTTACATAAAATAATGGTTCAGCTGGCCATTTAGGGTCCTTATATATTTCCTTTCCATGCTGCTCAAATGGCACATCAAAGAAAAGGGAATGATGTATTGGCTGTTTAAGCTTTTTATTCAGTCCGACATAATACATTAAACAGGAAGGTGCCATTACCTTTTTGCTCCAATAATTGTCGGAATATGTTTGATATTCCGGGGCCAATAGCTTCTTTTCAGTAAACTGGTAATCAGCTCCGCTGATCACGGCATCAGCCTCATACACATTGTTATCGGTTACTACTTTTTTAGCAAAGCCATTGTTGACCACGATTTCCTTCACATTCTCATTAAAATGAAACTTAACACCCAGCTCTTTGGCGAGTTGGTACATTCCTTCCACTACAGCATACATACCACCTTTTGGATACCACGTCCCTCCTTTTATATCTGCATAGTTCATCAGGCTGTACAGAGCAGGCGTGTCTTCCGGCAATGCCCCAAGAAAGAGTACAGGGAACTCCATTAGCTGCCTCAACTTAGGATGAGTAAAGTATTTGGCAATATGCTTTTTAATAGATGAAAAAACTTGTAGTTTAAAAACCCCGCTTATTGTTTGCCAATCCATGAATTCGGTAACAGAGCGGCTGGGTTTGTACACTAGTTTATTTACTCCCACTTCATACTTGTATGCAGCGCCTTGCAGATATTTCTCCAATCGGGCGGCACTACCGGGTTCTATCGACTCAAAGACGAGCTTCAGTTCTTCATAATCGGCAGGCATATTAGTAAATCCATCTTTCCAGTATATACGGTATGACGGATCAAGACGTGCAAGGGAATAATAGTCAGAAACTTTTTTACCAAACTGATTGAAATATCTTTCAAATACATCTGGCATCCAATAAAAACTGGGGCCCATATCGAAAGTAAATCCATCCGCTTTTAATTGCCTGGCGCGGCCGCCGGGGGTTCCATTCTTTTCCAAAACTGTTACTTCCCATCCTTCCTTTGCCATAAATGAAGCAGCAGACAATCCAGCAAACCCACTCCCGATAACAATAACAGATTTAACACCCACCATATATTTTTTTAGTAACGGCTGATCTGCTCCTTCAATAGTTTTCTGGCAAAGTGAATCCTGCTTTTTATGGTTCCCAAAGGTTCATGCAGCGAATCAGCTATTTCATTGTATTTGTACCCATCAAAGTACAACAAAAAAGGGATTCTAAAAATGTCTGGTAATTGCTGGATGGCTTTATTGATCTCTTTCATACGCATTCCGCTTTCAGCTGCATTAGGCACAGTTGCCTGTTTCAGATCAATAAGGAAATCGTTGGGAGAATTATCAAGTATCGTTTTCTGCTTTGCTTTTCTGCGGTAATTATTAATGAATATGTTCCGCATGATGGTGAACAACCACGCCTTGATGTTGGTACCGGCATTATACTTTTCCTGATTCGCCAAGGCTTTGTACAGGGTTTCCTGGTAAAGGTCATTGGCGGCTTCACTATCCCTCGTCAGGTTAATGGCAAAGGGCTTCAAAAAATCAGCATTGCTGAGAAGCATTTGGTTGAATTCGACTGCAGACATAATGTTTTGTTTAGCTTTACTTACGTAAAATTAAACAAAAAGGATTCAGGCAGACAATATTTTGTTTAATTTATTTGTCACAAAAATTAAACAACTGTAATTCAGATAGTTACTATTAAATAGAGGCAAGAAAATCCATTACTTCTGTAAGAGATCGCTTAAAATGAACATTAACAGGAACTTTTTTCTTGTATTGCTGGGTGAGCTGCCCCGAAATAATGGTAGGAATATTATTAAACCGTTGCTCTGCATGATGCAGGAATCTCTCAAAATTAAAATTAGGGCAAGTAGCCGTGAGGTGTACAAAGGTAAAATCAGGCTCCTTGAGTTTAACGATGTGTTCTACATCTTTTACCGGTACGTTAGCGCCGAGATAAATCACCTTTGCTCCTCTGTTTTTCAGGAGATAATACATAAAGAGCAATCCTAATTCATGGTGTTCACCTTCAGGTAAGAAAAGCAGAAATTTTTTATTGAGCTGTATTAGTGGCGAGACCCCCTCTATTGCCACAATGAGTTTTTGCCGGATCACATTGGTTACCAGGTGTTCCTGTGCAGGATGAATATGCCCTGTTTGCCATAATATTCCTATTTTTTCCAGAAATGGAAAAATTATCTGTAGTACTGCCCGTTCAATTCCCTTGATGCTGATATAATTGCTGATTATTTTTTCGAACCGGTCGATCTCAAGATCTACCATTTCCTGCACCAGTTCATTTACCACTCTCTCCTGGATGGCTTTTGCGTCACCCAAGGAAAGTATGCGCTCTTTTATCTCTGTCGGCTGCATCCTGTCAATATGAGATATTTTGAACCCGTACTTATTAAGCAAGGCAATATTCAGGACGGTCTTTAATTCATCATTAGTATAGTAGCGGATATTAGTTGTAGTCCTTTGTGGCTTCAGAAAATTGTACCTCTGTTCCCATATACGGATCGTATGGGCCTTGATACCAGACAGATTCTCCAGGTCTTTAATGGTAAATGCGTTCATAGCTACTGTACTACAACCTAAAAAGTAAAAAGTTTAGCTTCCCGCCGAAACTATTATTTCAGTAAAGGATTTTCACAATCCTTTGTTCTTTATTTTTCCAGAGTCCAGCAGCTTTTGCAACGGCCCTGCTAATGCCGGGTTTTGCAAAGCATCCAGGTGCCTGAAGCTGTGCAGATCGGTGCCCACCAGATCGTAATGGCCTTTTTTAAGCAGATAATTGGCCAGTTCCTGCACCGTCTTCCCGTAGTACCCGCCTACAGATAGTATGTTGAGCTGAAAAAGGCAGCCGATATCTTTCAGTTCCTCATAAAACTCTTTATTCTGTTCGAGGTAGATATATCGCTCCGGATGAGCGATGATTGGCTGGTAGCCCTGCATTTGCATATCAAATAATATATCCTTCAGGCTGTGCGAGGGATAAGCCATAGAAAATTCTGTCAGCACTAAATTGCCGCTTACCGTTAACAGTGGTTCATTATCCTTCAGTAAACCCGCCACGTAATCATCCAGAAAGTATTCCGCTGCGGCATTGATCTCCACATTCAACCCTTCCTTAGCAACCGCTTCCCTTACCTGGTCCAGTTTTTCTAAAATAATTGCTCTCGTATTCTGGTACATATCCCACATGATATGGGGAGTAGTGATAAATTTTGAATACCCCAGATCCATCAAACCCTTTATCAGTTGAAGGGAAGTCTCCATATTAGGTGAGCCATCATCAATGCCAGGCAGCAGGTGCG
>CALSAT010000323.1:0-4816 GCA_943372905.1 Bacteroides fragilis
AATGGAGGCCGGTTGGTAAAGCTGTTCAAAACAGACAATGCAAATTTGAACAAAGGAGAAATTATTGGCTATTTAGAAAGTATAGCCAATCACGATGAGGTATTAAGGCTTTCAACTATGCTGGATACGTTGCAATACTTTACTGATAGCAACCGGCTGGAAGAAATTCCCCGGTTCTGGAAAGCCAGTAACCAGTCTTTTGCACATCTGGGTGAACTGCAACAGGCACACCAAACTTTTATGCAGGAGTACAGCACTTTTAAAGATTATCTAAGTACCGGATTTTATGTAAGCAAAAAACAAATGCTTTATGGCGACCTTGCCAATACCCAAAAACTGCTTCAGACTTTATATCAACAAAAAGGACTGCAACAGCAGGATTTAGCATTAACACAAAAGAATTTTGATGTGTATGATACGCTGCACCAGGAAACATTAATAACCGATATTGAACACCGCAGCCAAAAAAGCCAGTTGCTGAGCAAAAAAATGTCGGTGCCGCAAATGAATGCCTCCATCATCAACAACCAGGCACAGCAAATTGCATTAAAAAAGGAAATGATGGAACTGGATAATCAGATTGTGCAACAACGTTCCCGGTTTATACAATTATTAAATGCATACAGCAGCACAGTGGAAGAATGGAAAAGTAAATACTTGATTACTGCACCCACAAGCGGCAAACTGATTTATGCCGGCTTTTTAGAAGAGAACCAGAACCTGCAAGTCGGACAAACCATTGGTTTTATTACCAATGATAATAATCAGTATTATGTAGAAATGCTGATACCACAAACCAATTTTGGAAAAGTAAAACCCGGACAGGATGTATTACTGAAGTTTTCCAGCCATCCGTCACAAGAGTTTGGAAGTGTGAAAGGAAGAATCGATTATATAAAATATATACCGTCCGATAGCGGTTATTTATCAAGAGTATCATTACCCGATGGGCTAGTTACTAACTACAAGAAATCAATTTCTTTTACAGAAGGTATGTCAGCAGAAGCAGAAATAATTACCGAAGAAAGAAGATTAAGTGGCCGCTTAATTGGGGAAATGAGAAATCTATTGAAATAAAAAGCACTCCATGAAGAGTGTTTCCCGGGATCGGCTCAATTGTATTCACGAATATTAATCTTTCCACTTTATTTCTCATCGAAGAATTTGGATAATTAATATGTAACTATCCTTTTGTATGGTACCTGGTTCTTTATTGCCATGTACCTCAAATACCCTCCCCCCAAAAAAATTCCGTAACTTCTCCCTCGCTAACAGGTTCTGATCAGCAGCCAACCAACGGATATACAAACTGACCTGTTATGGACCTACAACTTATTACCGCTCTTCCCAACACTCCTATTGAGTGGGGATGGCCTGTGCAGACCGGCATCCTGCAGGGGCCCGGCTTTAGCGCTGCCGTGTTGCAACGCCACCATTGGGCACAGGACCTCAGCATCCTGCATAGTTTTGCACCGCCGCAAAAACCAACCCGTCGTCTTCACCTGTTATTGCTGAATGGAATACCCGAAGCCCAACGCATCGCTGCTATCCCCACCGTCAATGCGCCGGCTGCCGATGCGGTGCTGGTGAAACTAACAAGAGAGTTCTTTATAGGCAAAGAACCTAATACCCAGCTGCCCCTGGCGCATGGACTGGCCCGTGCCTGCAAAGCGGGCGGTGTTTTCTTCTTCGCCAGCGGACTCAAAGACCCGGTCTGGTATAATGAACTGATAGTAGAACTGTCGCACAATCTCGGCATCGGGGCGGCGTTGGGCAAAGTACCCAATACAGGCGGGTGGGGTTTTGTATCACCGGGGCTGGAAAAAGCCACACAGCTCAGCACTTTTATTGCCAAATTGTCTGCATACATGCTGATGAATAAAATTGCCCTGCAGCAACCCGTGGGGTATTATCATCACCAGCGGGGATTTATCACCACCGGCAATCACAAGGAACTGGCAACGTATTTCCTGAACAATATGAAGCAGCTTGATTTTTCAGGTGAGTCAAGAACCGCTTCCATCATTAAAGATGTAACGGGCAAACTGAAGATACAGCCAACCACTGCCGCCAAGCCAGTGCATAAGCCCATGATACCAGTAAAAAAAGGCATAGCAGGAAAACCGGTCATGATCAAAAATTTTCCCAAGAAAGGATTTGGTTTTGAAACAAAAGACCTGGATTCCTTCTTTCCGGATCATACATCGGATCACTATAAACCAATTACCATCGTCAGCGATCCGGGATTTGAGCTGCCTAAAAAACATATCACCCATGCCAAACCACCGGTAAAGAAAAATGGTGGCGGAGGACATACGCCTGTCACGGGCACACCCAAAAAGAAAGCCGCTAAGCCGCCCCTGAAAAAAGCAGCGGCTAAACCGGGTAAAAAAGTTGCTGATACTCCCCGCTACCTGCAGGCAGAGTTTTATGAGCAGGGAAAAAAGAAAAAGATAAAAGACTTTCTGCTGCCGCAGACCACCTATGAATTGCAGGTAGGCATTGGTGAAGAAAACAAAGACCGCATCCAGGCCACCAAATCAGTGGGTGGCCTGCAGGAAGTATTTGCCGATGCCACCATAAAAGAAGCGCAAATAGACCTGCTCCTGTATAGCAACACACAAAAAAAACCACAGCAGGGAAAGATCATGTTGCCCCGGCAGGGCGATTCAGACCTTGCCAGCTTCAGTATTTCTACCGGCAGCAAACAAAAAATATTTGAAGGAACAGTGTATGCCTTTCATAAAGACAGGCTGCTGCAAAAAGCCGTATTGCGCAGCGATATAAGAACCAAAGGGGATAAAGCAACACGGAAAAAGATCGACTTCACCACCGAAGCCGTGCTGCGGCAGGACCTGGCCACGTTAGATGATCGCCCCGCTTTTGGAATGAGTGTCATCATCCCGGAGGAAGAGAAGAAAAAACAACCCCTGCCAGCCATGGCCGGCGGACAGTCGCTTGATCTGCAGGTAGATGATGGCATCCGCGGGGTCATCAGCTCTATCCAGCAGTACATAGATGAAGTGGTAACCGTGGCGAAAAAAGGAAAAAGCAAACTGGACGATGAAGAACATGTAAAACTGCTGGTAAAACTGGCCAATGCCGGGAATATGCTCTACCTGCAATTATTGCAGCGCAGCGAGATACAGGGCCCTTTGCAAATAGTAAGCAAGAACCGCAACTACACCCCGCTGGAATTCGTGTATTCTTTTTCACCCCCGAATGAAGGTGCCGCACTTTGTCCCAATGCAGCCAAAGCATTGAAGAAAGGCGCCTGTATGAATTGTTTTCCCAATAAAAAAGAAATGCAGGCCCATGTATGCCCGCTGGGTTTCTGGGGACTGAACCGGGTGATAGAACGGCACCAGTACCAGCCCAATGTGGCAGCAGGTACTACCGGCTACATGGTAAAGAATGAACCCGTTACCGGCCGCAAGCCATTAAAGTTGCTCAACCGCACCCTCCATGCAGAATCAGCAAAGGTGGATGTAAGCAGTGCCGGTATGATACAAAAGATAGAAGAGGCCATCACTGCGGCCAGCGCCGTCAAACCCAAAAAAGCCAGCGACTGGAATAAATGGGTGGAAGCAGTGGAGAAAACAGACCCTGACAGCCTGGTATTGGTAGTACACCTGGAAGATAAAAGAGATACAGCGGGAACGGATGCGCTGGAAATAGGTGACCAGCAGTTTTTGCTGATCAATCATTTTGACGAAGACTATATTAATAAACGCAGCGCCACACATACTCCCTTCCTGGTGCTTATCGGTTGCCAGACAAGCGATATGCAATTGCAGGGCTTTGATGCCGGCAGCCTGGCAGCCAGTTATGGTGCGGCGATCGTGCTGTCCAACTTCACCCGTATACAGGGCAAGCATGCCGGCGAGATAGTGATAAGGCTGATGAAATTGCTGAAAGCGAATGCTGGAAAAGACATCTCCTTCGGAGAGATCATGCTGCAACTGAAACAACAATTGCTGGCCGATGGCATACTGGTGGTGCTTACACTGCTGGCCTACGGCGATGCCGACTGGAAAATTAAAACCTGATATATGTATAATATCCACCTGCTGCCCGCACTCTTTGGCGATTCCATCCTGATAGAGTATGGAACCAAAGCCAAGCCCTCTTATATATTAATAGACGGAGGCCCCTACTATGGTTTTAAAGACATGATGAAAGGGTTAAAAAAAGTAGCACCAAAAATAAAAGAGCTGGAACTGCTCATCATCACCCATATCGATATAGACCATATCGATGGTATCGTAACACTGCTGAACCAGGAACCGCTTCCGTTTGCCATCAAAGATGTTTGGTTCAATGGCTTTGAACAACTGAAATCCGTTGATACTGGTCTGCTGGCTGCTTTGCAGGGCGAGTACCTGACGAAGTTGATACAAAAAAAGAAACTGCCGCACAACAAAGCCTTTTCCGGCAAAGCCGTGGTGGTAAATGATTATGCTAAACTGCCTGTTATCAAATTGCCCGGCGGTATGTCGCTTACCTTATTAAGTCCCGGTAAGCAGGCCCTGCTGGACCTGAAACTGACCTGGAAAAAAGAAATAGCAGAGATTGAAAAAGAAGCGTCCATAGCGGAAAGATGGAAAAAAGAAAAACGCTACCCGCAACTGGCTCCCGGATTATTGGGATTTAATATCGCCAGCCTGCAAAAGGCGGCGGTAACGCCGGATAAGAGTGTGGCCAATCAAAGTTCCATCGCCTTTATTGGTACTTACGGTGGTAAGAGCTGCCTATTTGCCGGTGATGCCACATCAGATAATTTATTACTGGCCATTGATCCGTTGCTGAAGAAAAC
>CALSAT010000324.1:0-4790 GCA_943372905.1 Bacteroides fragilis
TTCGGCTCCATAGCCGAAATAGACGGTGGCATTATTGATGGTGGCGTCCACTCTTGCCGTGTCTTGCGCATAGAGGAGGGTACAGGAAATGGTTATTCCTGTGAACAGGAGTATTTTTTTCATGATGTTTGATTGTTTCCCTACTGATGCGGGAAGAAGAGCGGTTACATAAAAAAACGTGGCCTTTATAAAATCATTTCACATCAAGCTTGTAGGCCAATAGTGTTTTTTTGCCTGAAACACCATAATAATATCCAATATAGAGTTCATAATGCCCTTTTACTGTTACAGGGTAATTAAATTCGATCCACCCATTATTGTAGTTTACCAATCCATGATAACTTGCTTTTTTCTGTGTCTCAGAAAAAGCATACATACTGTTTATCCTTTTCTCAGTTTTTAACCTGAATAGTAATGTATCGCCTGTCTTTGCACTTAGCAAAGAAATATTCGGCGAAACCTCTTGAATAGTATCTGCTAAATAGGCAGACAAAAACAATGGTTGTTTTCTGAATGTTCGTTTGTCAATATTTTTATCTGCAAACTGAAATTCCTTTTTATCGGGAAAATGATTAAGCTTTAGTTTTTCTGGATCAGTAAAATAATAGGTCTCGTTAAAATCCTTCTTAAAACAGGCTTTTCCTCATTAGACATGTCAACATTGCCTGTGGCCCATGTGGCGTCAATAAGCCGCCATTTCCCATTTATATTTATTGCATTCCATGCGTGATTGGAACGGAGAGAATGCTGATCAAGAAAAACGTCTTTCTTTCCGGTTCTTGCGTAACCCACTACAATTTCTGACTCAATTGCAAAAGCATCGCAGAAGTATTTCAGCAAGTTTGCATATCCGCTACAAACGGCTTTCTTATACCTGAGTACATAATTCAACTGTGCAGCTGAAGGATCTTCGCGGATAAAAGCTTTTACATCGTACATTATGTTCTCCGTGATCCAGATGAAAGCAGCCCTGAGTCTGAGTGAGTCAGCATCAAAATTAGCCCTGATGTAATAGGTAAGTTTGTAAAGATCCTTTTCTGACTTAATTTTCACCTGGTACTCCCGCATCAGGCTATCCACTTTACTATAAACAGGTTGCTGGGAAAAACTGTACTCCGACAGGATAAGAAACCCCAATAAAATAATTGATCCGGTTAATTTCATTTCGGTTGATCGTTAAAATTACTATTTCAAAATAGTTTTCAAACCGACTATTTTTGCCATCCATGTCAAAAGCCGCAACATCCGATACTCCAATGATGCAGCAGCACCGGGCTATCAAGCAAAAATACCCGGATGCGATCCTGTTGTTCAGGGTAGGCGATTTTTATGAAACCTTCGGACAGGATGCTGTAGTGGCTTCCGGGGTGCTGGGCATCACTCTTACCAAAAGAAATAATGGCGCCGCCTCTTCGTCCGAACTAGCCGGCTTTCCGCACCATGCGCTGGACACCTATTTGCATAAATTAGTGAAAGCAGGCCACCGGGTGGCTATCTGCGACCAGCTGGAAAATCCTAAACAAGCCAAAGGCATTGTAAAACGTGGCGTAACGGATATGGTAACCCCCGGCACCACCGTTAATGATAAACTGCTCGAACACCACAGTAATAATTTTTTAGCCGCCATTCATTTCGCTGAACATGAGAAATACGGCCTCGCTTTTCTCGACATCTCAACAGGTGAATTTTTAATTGCAGAGGGCGACCGTGAGTATGCTGACAAACTGCTGCAAAGTTTTAAACCGGCTGAAGTGGTATTTCAACGCCACCATCAAAAGAAATTCAAAGAATACTTTAACAGCAAGATCTATACTTACACTTTAGACGAATGGATATTTGATAACACCTATGCAGAAGATACGTTGCTGAAACATTTCCAGACTCATTCGCTGAAAGGATTTGGAGTGGATGAAATGAAGAACGGACTCATCGCCGCTGGCGCCATCATTCATTATTTAAAAGATACAGAACATCCCAACCTGCAGCATATTACTTCGCTGCAACGGATAGACCGGGACGACTTCCTGTGGATGGACCGCTTCACCATCAGGAATTTAGAATTGCTGGTTAATAATGCCGATAGTAACACCACTCTTATTGGGGTGATGGACAACACCGTATCGCCGATGGGTGCAAGGCTGCTGAAACGCTGGATCGTATTCCCGCTGAAAGACATTCATAAAATAAATGAACGGCTGGATACAGTGGGATTACTGATAAAAGAAACGGACCTGCGAAATAAGATCAGTCAGCACATTAAACAATGTGGGGATATTGAACGACTGGTCTCCAAGATCCCAATGAAAAAGATCAACCCCAGGGAAGTATTGCAACTGGCCCGCGGATTGAAGCAGGTGGACCTGATCAAACAACTATGTTTAAGCTCTGCCAGCGAATACCTGAAACGATTGGGTGATGCGCTGAATCCATGCCCCTATATTGCCGATAAGATATTTAAAGAGATAGTTGAAAATCCCCCCGCTATGGCGGCAAAAGGCGGGATGATGAATAACGGCGTGAACAATGAACTGGATGAACTGCGCAAGATATCTCACAGCGGTAAAGAATATTTAACTCAACTGCAGCAAAAAGAAGCGGAGCGTACCGGTATCAGTTCATTGAAGATCGGATTTAATAATGTGTTTGGGTATTACCTGGAAGTCACCAATTCACATAAGAACAAAGTACCGACGGAATGGATGCGCAAACAAACACTGACCAATGCTGAGCGCTACATTACTCCCGAGCTAAAAGAATATGAAGAAAAGATAACAGGCGCAGAAGAAAAGATTTTACGTATTGAACTGGAATTATTCGAAGCGTTGCTGACTGAGCTATTCGATTACCTGTCGCCGGTACAAACCAATGGCAACCTGCTGGCCATACAGGATTGCCTTTGCTGCTTTGCACATAACGCTATACAGTATCAATACAAAAAACCACTCCTCCATACAGGTGATGAGCTTATCATAAAAGAAGGACGCCACCCGGTAATAGAAAGAAATTTACCTGCGGGTGAAAGCTATATCAGCAATGATGTTGAGCTGAATAAAACCGACCAGCAGTTGATCATCCTTACCGGGCCGAACATGAGCGGTAAATCAGCGCTGCTCCGGCAGACAGCACTTATTACCCTGATGGCGCATACGGGTTCTTTTGTTCCAGCTACAGAAGCGAAGATTTCACTGACAGATAAGATATTTACCAGGGTGGGCGCGTCCGACAATCTCAGTGGCGGCGAATCCACTTTTATGGTGGAGATGAATGAAACAGCCAGTATCATCAACAATATCACCAACCGTAGTTTGATCCTGCTGGATGAGATCGGTCGCGGCACTTCCACCTATGATGGCATTTCCATAGCCTGGAGCATTGCTGAGCATTTGCATAATTCTCCGCATCAACCCAAAACATTATTTGCCACCCACTATCATGAACTGAATGAACTGGAGGAAAAATTTCCCCGGGCAAAGAACTTTCATGTAACCAATAAAGAGGTTGGCAACAAGATCATCTTTTTGCGCAAACTGGCCAGAGGCGGCAGCACTCACAGTTTTGGTATTCATGTGGCCCGCATGGCCGGCATGCCCCCTTCGCTGATCGACAGGGCCAATGAGATACTGAAGCAACTGGAGACCAAACATGTGTCCGAAGAACTTGGCGATACCATGAAAAAGATTACGGCCCCAAAAATGCAACTATCCATCTTTGATGCCCATACCGAAACCTTTGAGGAGATACGGAAACTGCTGGAAAGTGCTGATATTAACCGCCTGACACCCGTAGAGGCCCTGCTGAAATTGCAGGAGATCAAAAACAAGTTGAAGTAAAGCCCTTGTCAACTCTTAAATAAACAGTTTATTCACAGGCATTTAGCTAATTTTTGAAAAATATTGCCAATCCGAAAAACTTCTTATTTTTACCACAAATACCAACAATCATGAAATTGATTAAACTAACTGTTTTACCCTTACTGCTTTTCTCCTTTGTACTCTTCACCCTGGTTTCCTGCGAACCGGATGCGGAACAGAAGAAACTAACTGATTTCCAAAAGAATGATATTCCGATGACCGGTGCTAAAGTGGTGCCTACCAGTGCTTCTCCTGCATTGGGAAATCTCAATGTTTTTTACACAAAAGAAACCAGAACGCTGACTTACAGTTTTTCCTGGTCCGGTCTTAGTGGCGCTCCTTCTGTCGGAATTGGCGTGTATGGGCTGGCACCGGAAGGGTATGCGGTTTCACCAACCACACCTGTTCAGGTCATCCCCACTACGGGATTAACTGCCTCTGGCAAATATTCAGGTACTCTTTTAGCTGATGGTATAAAAGTGACAGAACCAGATATCTTAAATGGGATGTATTATATTATGCTCAGAACTGCCGCTTTCCCTGCCGGTGAAATAAGGGCGCAGGTTAGATTTCAATAATAATTCTTTATATATAAAAAAGCCGTTCTGTTCCGAAACAGGACGGCTTTTTTATTTTGCCTCAAACCAAAGCGGCTTACTATCGTTCCAGTCGCCATTGTAGTTGATAAAAAGTTCCTCTCCCGCTTTTATATCCCGAACCGTGCTGATGCTGATCAGTTCTGTATCAAAATCCATTTCATACTCGCAGTTGCTTGTGTAGGAATGATTGTACACCGGCACATAACCCAGCGCCATACAGCATTTGTCTTTCTCTTCGCCCCATTCAAAAATATAATTATGCAGCAAAGTCTGGTCCAGCAGTTTTCTTTCTTCCAGGCTCATTATAATGACTGGTGATATCTCGATCACTGTGCCTGCT
>CALSAT010000325.1:0-4775 GCA_943372905.1 Bacteroides fragilis
AAACCAGATGAACTGATATTAAAGAACCTGGGTAATGAAAAACTTACTCCCTACGTTCAAAAACTGGATATAGAACTGGCTGCGATAGAAAAAGGTGGTTATGACCATTTCATGCTGAAAGAAATATTCGAACAACCCCGCACCATTCATGATTGCCTCCGTGGAAGACTGGATGCTGCAGCAGGTACCATCACCATGAGCGGTATTCAACAGTATGCCGACCAGATAGTAAATGCCAATCGCATTGTAATGATCGCCTGCGGCACCAGTTGGCACGCCGGCCTGGTGGCAGAATATATATTTGAAGAGCTCACCCGCATCAATGTGGAAGTGGAATATGCCTCTGAGTTTCGCTACCGCAATCCGGTGATCAATAAAGGCGATGTGATCATTGCCATTTCGCAAAGTGGTGAAACAGCCGATACCCTGGTAGCTATTGAGAAGGCCAAAGAAAAAGGTGCCATCATACTCGGAGTGGTGAACGTTGTGGGATCATCCATAGCCCGTATTAGTCATGGAGGTGCTTACACGCATGCGGGTCCTGAAATTGGAGTGGCAAGTACAAAAGCCTTTACTGCACAACTGGCAGTGCTGACCATGATAGCCCTCAAGATCGGGTATATCAAAGGCACTATTGAGCAGGATCGCTATATGCAGTTGCTGAAAGAACTGGAAGAGATTCCTGAAAAAGTAGCCTGGACTCTGCAACACAGTAATAACATAAAAACACTGGCCGAAAAATATAAAGATGCCCGTGATTTTCTGTACCTCGGCCGTGGATACAATTTCCCTGTAGCACTGGAAGGTGCTCTCAAACTCAAGGAAATATCCTATATACATGCCGAAGGGTACCCTGCTGCCGAAATGAAACATGGCCCTATTGCGCTGGTAGATGAAAACCTGCCGGTGGTATTCGTAGCCACAAAAGACACTTATCATGAAAAAGTGGTGAGCAATATGCAGGAGATCAAGGCCCGCAAAGGCAGGGTTGTTTCTGTCATCACGGAAGGGGATGAAGTATCTGCCGCATTATCTGAAGATGTGATGATAGTACCCGAAGCTGACGAGATACTGGCTCCCATGCTCAGTGTTATTCCGCTGCAACTGCTGGCTTACTATATTGGAGTGGCCAAAGGCTGTGATGTAGATAAACCGAGAAATTTGGCAAAGAGTGTAACGGTGGAGTAAGCATGGTTTAATACGTTCTGCAAGTTTTCCAATTTCGATCTTTACAGACTTGCGAACCTTTCAAGCCTCTGAAACTATTGAACTTTACTTCATGAATCATATCGCCAAACAATCCATTGCCTCTTTAGGTTACGGCTTTATTCCTAAACAGTTTATCCCCAAAGGAAAGAATGAATACCACCTGCGCAATATCCAAAACCGCAGCGGTATTAAGTACCGTAAACTGACTCCTGCAGAAATAAGAATACTCGAAAAAAACGACAACAGTTCTGATGACTGGAACAAAATACTGGTAGCTCAGGCCTTCGATCCAAAGTTGGTAAAAAGATGTTCCTTTTTTGGCCTCATCCGAATAGGAAAAATGGAACCCTGGTTTCATGAATTCAACAATCTGCGGATGCCGGTGGGTTTATACAACAGCACCATTATCAGTTGCGATATTGGCGACAATGTCGTTATTGACAATGTCAATTTCATGAGCCACTATATCATTGGCAATGATGTAATGCTGGTAAACATCAACGAACTGACCTCTACCGATCATTCCAAATTTGGCAATGGTGTATTGAAAGACGGGGAAAAAGAATCTGTCCGTATCTGGATGGAGATCTGCAATGAGAATGCCGGTCGCAGCATACTTCCATTCAATGGTATGCGGGCAGGAGATGCCTGGCTCTGGTCAAAATACAGGGATGATGAAAAGTTGCTCCAGCGATTTAAAGAGTTCACGGACAAAAAATTTGATACACAAAGGGGCTATTATGGCAAAATAGGCGACCGTACGGTCATTAAAAATTGTAAGATCATCAAAGATGTATGGATCGGCAGTGACGCTTACCTGAAAGGAGCTAATAAAATAAAGAATATCACTATCAATTCATCTCCCGAAGCCCCTTCACAGATCGGTGAAGGCTGCGAATTGGTGAATGGTATCATTGGATATGGCTGCCGTATTTTTTATGGTGTAAAAGCCGTAAGGTTTATGATGGGTACTAACTCCCAACTGAAGTATGGTGCCCGGCTGATCAATTCATACCTGGGTGATAATTCGACGATATCTTGCTGTGAAGTACTGAATTCACTCATCTTTCCGGCACATGAGCAGCACCATAATAATTCCTTTTTATGTGCTGCCACGGTATTGGGACAAACAAATATGGCTGCAGGCGCCACCATTGGCTCCAATCACAATTCACGAGGCGCTGACGGCGAGATAATAGCCGGCCGCGGCTTCTGGCCCGGCCTCTGTGTTAGCCTCAAGCATAATTCAAAATTTGCCTCCTACACCATTATTGCCAAAGGCGATTTCCCGGCAGAACTTAATATACCGCTGCCTTTTTCACTGGTGAGTAATGATGTAACAAATGATCAGTTGGTGGTGATGCCTGCATACTGGTTTTTGTATAATATGTATGCACTGGCAAGAAACGCCGGTAAATATATAAGCCGGGATAAGAGAATTGATAAAAGCATTGAGATAGAATATGATTACCTGGCACCAGATAGTGTGAATGAAATGATAACGGCGCTGGAACTGCTGGAAAAATATGTTGCTATTGCCTGGGCCAAAAAACATAATAAACAAATTGCAGAAAAGGATCTTGCTAAAACCGGCAATACACTACTGCAAAACCATAAAGAGGAAATAGATGACCTGGAAATACTGGCTGAGGGATTTGAAAATTCCCACCGGAAAACATTGCTGGTGAAGGTGCCTGAAGCTTGGAGCTCATTCAGGGAAATGGTCATTTATTATGGCACCACTCAATTGATCAGTTTGATCGAAAGCCGCAATATTAGTTCGTGGCAGCAATTAGTCAAACTGCTTCCAGCCAAACCTGTAAGAAAATACTGGAAAAATATTGGAGGACTCCTGATGCCCGAAGAAGCAGTAAAGGCAATGGTACGTTCCATTAAATCCGGCAGGATAGCCGGCTGGGATGAAGTACATGCTACCTATCACCGCTACAGCAAAGCCTATGCGACAGAAAAGAGACACCATGCATGGGCATCTATGCTGGACGTACTGAAGATCAATCCGAGAAAATTCACCAAAAAGCTGTTTGTACAATTGCTTCAACAATCAGTTCTCACTAACGATAAACTCACCAAAGCTATATATGAATCGAGGGCCAAAGATTACAAGAACCCCTTCCGCCAAATGGCATATGACACTAAGGAAGAAATGGAAAAAGTGATTGGCCGACTGGAAGACAATAGTTTCATTCTATCTCAAAAGGAAGAAGCCCTTCGGTTCCACAGTAAAGCAGAAAAATTGCTCCAGGTTTTCAAGTAAGGTCTGTGATGGGTGGAATGTCCGCCAAACTATTTATACATTATAAAAAAAAGACCCCAGCCAAAGGCCGGGGCTTACTTTCTTGCAAGAAGTAATTTATTGTAACAGTACAATGATTACATCTTTGGCTTCATTTCTTCTACTTTCTTAGTAGCAGAATCAGTCATTTTGTCCATAGCACCCTTTGCAGAATCTACCATGTTGTTCATAGCGCCTTTTGCAGAATCTACCATGTTGTCCATAGCACCTTTTGCAGAATCTACCATGTTGTTGATTGCAGCACTGTCAGCACCTTTGTCTTTTTTGTCAGAGCTGTTGTTGCAAGCTACCATTACACCAGCGATAGCGATGATTGCGAATACCTTTTTCATTGTACTTGTTTTTGTTTTGTTTAAAAATTCAGGCGCAAAGGTAAAAGGATTCGGGACATATCCAAATTTCCGACCCATGTTTTTATTGTCAGGCAAATGACGAAGCATTGTCTTTCAGCAACTTGCCTATTTTTTACGAAAAAATATTCTCACAGGCACCCCAGTAAGTTTATAGTTCTCCCGGAGTTGATTCTCCAGGTAATTCTTATACGGCTGTTTAATGTCGTCCGGAAAATTGCAAAAGAAAGCGAATGAAGGTACTTCTGTAGGCAATTGAGTGATAAACTTTATCTTGATCGGATGCCCCCTTACCACCGGCGGATGATATGCCTGGATAGCTTTTAATAAAATATCATTGAGAGATGAAGTGGATATTTTTTGCTTCCTGCTTTCATATACTTCCAGCCCTACTTCAATGGCTTTGAATATCCTTGTTTTCTCCTTTGCTGAAATAAACAGTATCGGAACATCACTGAATGGTGCAAACCGTTTTTTCAGTTCTTTCTCATAATCTTTAGCTGTATTAGTTTCTTTACTCACCAGGTCCCATTTATTCACCAGTACCACAATGCCTTTTCCTTTTTTTACTGCCAGACTGAAGATGTTCAGGTCTTGTGCCGCTATTCCTTTCTCGGCATCCAGCATCAGCAGGCATACATCAGCTTCATCCACGGCTTTAATAGCACGGATAACAGAATAAAACTCCAGGTCTTCATGCACTTTGGCTTTGCGGCGTATGCCGGCCGTATCGATCAAAACAAATTCCTTTTGAAACAGGTTATAATGAGTATGGATCGTATCTCTTGTTGTACCTGCAATATCACTTACAATGGTTCTTTCGGCACCTACAAGAGCATTCAGCAAAGATGATTTACCAGTATTGGGCTGCCCGATAATGGCAAACTTTGGTAAGGCATCTA
>CALSAT010000326.1:0-4770 GCA_943372905.1 Bacteroides fragilis
GGTACCGCACCCACCACGACGGGAGAATATGTGGTAAGCGTATGCGTAAAAGAATACAGGGCAGGGCTATTAATAGGCATTACCCGAAAAGAATTACATATACGGGTAGGCGATTGTGACCCATTAAATGCCTCACTCGCCCCCAAACCCACCACCTGCGATGGTTTTGCTGTTACTTTTTCCAACGATGTGCCTAACCCACCCGGCGCCACCTATCACTGGACCTTTGGTGAACCTTCCAGCGGCAGCCTGGACACATCTTTCCTTGAATTTCCACCGCCACATGTATATGCCGCAGCTGGCACCTACACTGTACGGTTGAGGGTTTCACTCGCAGGCCTCTGTATCGACAGTACCGATCTGGTGGTCAATGTATTCCCGGGTTTCTTTCCGGGGTTCAGGGCAGCCGGCAGTTGCATCACCTCCCCTTTCCTGTTTACCGATACTACCCGTACCGACTTTGGCGTGGTGGACAGTTGGAGCTGGAATTTTGGTGATGAGACCACCCTGGCCGATACCTCTCACCTGCAGCATCCCCAATGGACCTATGCCACCGGTGGCACCAAAACAGTGACCCTTACAGTAACCAACAGTAAAGGGTGCCAAAGCACTACTTCCACCACCATAACTATTTTGGACAAACCCATTATCACCCTTGCTTTTAAAGATACCCTGATATGCCGTAACGATGCGCTGCAACTCAATGCTACCGGCACCGGTGTGTTTAGCTGGACGCCTAACATAAATATCATTAATGCTAATACAGGCACACCTACTGTGTCGCCCACCAGTACCACCTGGTATTATGTAAATCTGAATGATAACGGCTGTGTCAATAATGATTCGGTGCGGGTAAGAGTGGTTAATTCCGTTACACTCCGGGCCATCAACGATACCACCATCTGCCAGGGCGATGCCATACAATTAGGCGCCACCTCAGATGGTCTGCAATTCAGCTGGACACCCGTCGCCAATCTCGACAACCCCAATATCATTAACCCAACTGCCATTACCAATACCACCACCGTTTACAATGTGGTGGCCTCTATTGGTGGTTGTACCGCTACCGATCAGGTAATAGTAACAACAGTGCCTTATCCCGGTGCAGATGCAGGACCGCCCCAAACGATCTGCTACAACACTGCCGCCCAATTAAACGGCAGTATTGTTGGTATCCGGTTTGAATGGCAACCCACTACTTACCTGAGTAACCCTGCCATTCTTAACCCTGTTTCAACGCCACCCCGAACAACCCAGTATATCCTCCTGTCTTATGATACGCTGGGATGCCCCAAGCCAGGCCGTGATACGATACTTGTAACTGTACAACCCAGGGTGCGGGCCTTTGCAGGCAATGATACTACCGTAGTAGTGGGCCAGCCCTTATTATTCAATGGCACCGGTGGCGTAAGCTACCTCTGGAGCCCTTCCACCGGCCTTAGCAGCACTACTATCTTCAACCCCATTGGTGTATATAACAGCAGCATCGACAGTGTGAGATACAAACTGATCGTAAGAGATGCCATTGGCTGTGCAGACTCTGCTTTTGTAACAGTACGGGTATTCAAAACCAATCCATCCGTATTTGTTCCCACAGCCTTCACCCCCAATAATGACGGACTCAATGATGTCGTCCGTCCCATAGCCGTAGGTATTCGCCGCATCAACTATTTCAGTGTGTACAACCGCTGGGGCCAGCAGGTCTTCACCACCACTCAAAACAAACAAGGCTGGGATGGCAGGATAAATGGCCGGCTGCAAAATAGTGGTGTTTTCGTCTGGATGGTATCAGCACAAGACTATCTCGGTAATAACATTTTCCTGAAAGGCACGGTAACCCTGATAAGGTAACAGGTTGAAAAGTTGACTGGTTGAAACGGATAACCTAGTAAACTTTTGAACTTGCAAACTCATAAACTTCAAAACAACTCAACTTATCTCCATGCCCAAAATAGCCTTCATCACCGGTGCCACAGCAGGATTTGGAAAAGCATGTGCATACAAGTTTGCAGAAAATGGATACGACCTCATCATCAATGGCAGAAGGACCGACCGCCTGCAGGAACTCGCCGATGAAATAGAACAGAAATACAATGTCGCCGTGCTGCAGCTTCCCTTTGATGTGCGCATCGAAAACGATGTATTTCACAGCATCAGCCAAATACCCGAAGAATGGAAAGCCATCGATGTGCTCGTCAATAATGCCGGCCTCGCACTCGGCCGGGATTATTTTGAAGAAGGCAGCACCGACGACTGGAACATCATGATAGACACCAACGTAAAAGGTTTTTTATATGTCGGCAAAGCAGTATCCCAACTCATGGCCCGCAGGAAGCAGGGCCACATCATCAATCTGGGTTCCGTAGCAGGTAAAGAAGTATATGAAAAAGGCAATGTGTACTGTGCCAGCAAATATGCCGTAGATGCCATCAGCCAGGGCATGCGGATAGACCTGCTGCGGCATAATATCAAGGTCACGGCCATAAACCCCGGCGCCGCCGAAACCGAATTCTCCATCGTACGCTTCAAAGGCGATGAGGCCACCGCCAGTTCTATCTACAATGGATTGACACCACTCACGGCACAGGATGTAGCCGATGTTATTTACTACACCACCACCCTGCCCGCCCATGTGTGCATCAATGATCTCACCATCAGTTGCACTCAGCAGGCCAATGCCATTTATTTTAACCGGCAGCCCGCCGGTTGATCCGTATCAACAAAACTCAGCCGGTCCGTTTAATTCCCCTATCTTAGAAGTCCTGCAAACCTTATCCCCCACCGTGGCCTGATTGTTGCCGTAAATGCCCTTCGGAAATATACTTTAATCGCAAAATAGAGGTTATAAAATTTAGCCTTGCGGCTACTAACTTATATATTTATGCTGCATCATCCAATGCCGCTTTAAAAACCGTTATGAAAAGAACCATCACTTCACTCGCAGCCTTGCTGCTTTTTCTCACCGCTTCCTTTTCACAGGAGGTCATCCGGCAGCAATCCTGCAGCAATGACTTCATCAGCAAGCAGGTGGACAGTCTCAAAAAATTATACAGTGATGATGGATATGTATTACTCAAAGAAGCTTCAATGGCCATGGAAAGCGAATTTGAAATGCCCGTTATTGTACCCCTTACCCAGGGTAGCTGGTACCAGTTCGTATTCATCGGCGAATACAGCTCCCGCCTCTACGAAGTAAGGATGTACGACTGGCAGGAAAGGCAGGTCATATTCCGCCAGAAAAAATGGGGCGAGATAGATGGGAATGTCATCGTGTACTCTTATGTACCGCAATTCTCCGAATTCCACATGATGAAGCCTGTACAGGTAAACAAACAAAAGAAGAAAAACCTATGCGGTTATGTTATGCTGTTCAAAAGAACAGCCGCCGTTACCGGGGCAGTCAGTCCTTCCAATTAATAACCCGGTTGTATAAAATATTACAGATGCGAAACGATGGTTTCGCATTTTTTTTTAGGTTAGTGGATAAATCCTTTCAAGTCGTCTCTCCCTGCGAGGAGCCAACCGAAGCCATCCCCCAATGGTAAAGGAATCTACATACGGGCCCTCAAAAAAGAAATATCCCCTCCAGACGATCTGTTACTAACCAAGGTCTCACATAATTTCCTTAAAAAAAGCTGCCTTTTCACCCAACCCTTTTGTTCTCCGGCGCAGTTACTATATTAGATGAACCAAGTTTTACCCAAGCCGAAGCTATTGAGTGATCCACATGAAATAATCATCCGCGGATGCCGGGAGAATGACCTGCAAAGCCAGGAACAGCTGTACCGTCTTTGCTATCCGGATATGATAAAGATCTGCTGCCGCTATGCTGGTGACCTGGACGGGGCTGGTATCATCTATAACAATGCGATGCTGAAAGCCATGAAGTCCATCCATACCTACCGGCATGACGGCCGGCTGATTGCCTGGATCAAAACCATCGTGGTAAACTGTTGCCTGGATTTTGTAAAGAAGCAAAATAAATTCAGGAACAGGGTACAGGATGCCCTGCCGGAGGAGGCAGTGAGTATTCCGGAGGAAGCTTTTTCCACCGTATCAGTAAAAGAAATACAACAACTCATACAACAACTTCCAAAAGCTACGGCCACCGTTTTTAACCTGTACATCTATGAAGGCTTTACACACCGGCAAATTGGCGAAGCGCTTGGTATATCCGAAGGCACTTCCAAATGGCATGTGAATGAAGGAAGGAGATTACTTAAAACCAAATTAACACACTTCTTAAATCCCGCAGTGAAAGCAAATGCAGACCGGTAATAACGATATGGATAAAAAATTGCGGCAGCTAGAAAACCAGTCGCTGCCTGATCTGTCGAAACAGGATAAACACTGGCAGCAGTTTCAAACAATGCTGCAACCTGGCACAGCGCCTGCGGCAAAAGGAAATGGATGGTTTAAAAAACCCTGGCACTGGATAATAGCTGCCAGTATCATAGCAGGGATTTTTGCAGCCAGCTATTGGCTGCTACGGCCGACCCGGGAAAAGACTATTGTAAACCAACCACCGGCACTATCCACTAAGGATACGGTGGTGGCAACTACCTCTATAAAAGACTCTGTACCTGATGGAACAGCCATGAAAATTCGAAGCAACCAGGACGGACCACCGGTGCATAACGGGCAAGCGGTGACAAAAAAACCTGCCGGCAAAAGGGTAATCAGCAAAAAGGACACAGTTATCTTTCCAGCCCTGGATACGGAGGCATTGACCGACACGGAAAACAATGCAGTGAAGCCGGAAGAAGCAGC
>CALSAT010000327.1:0-4748 GCA_943372905.1 Bacteroides fragilis
GTCAGAACTAAGGTTGTGTGTCAAAATAAATTTCTTGTTAAGTATAACAAAGCAAAAAGGTAGAACTTTTTTTGGCATATATAAAAATGGAATGTTGTCTTCCAAGTTTAAAGGATTTAAGTAAGTGTGTCCACAGCCGATTTTTTCGGTGAACTTAGCTAAGTGCAAATACAACTCTTTTTCGTTTAATGGCTTTTTGGTTTTACTATTTAATTCGGCAAATAGGTTTTCAATTTGTTGTTTTGTATTATATTTATAAAGTCCTGGATGTAAAGTTGTCAATGCTTCCTTTAAAACACTTATCTCTTCCTTTAATTGTGAAGGGTAAAAAGTTCTTGAAATTTCTTGTCCATTAGAAACTTTCCCAAAAAGCAGAACTGTGATAAGAATAAAATATTTTGTCATTTGTGATTTTTTGTAAAAGTATAATTTGAATTGTCAAGCAAAGTCTCAAATTATGATTTGCAACAAAGTTTAGGGTGTGTCCGCAAAAATTGCCTACAACTCGTAAGTTTATGATATAAGATGCAGTACATCAAAAAAAATATGCACTGAAAATCAACTTTTTAGTATTATACATTTTGTATTGTTAGTAGCACGATCCAATCTACCATTTTAACTCATTTTTTCCCCGTAAGCAAACTAACGGACCTGAAATATTTACCAGGTCTTTCCACCCGCATCCTTTTATACCGCTCTCCCACCACCATATCCCCCCACCCCCAGCCTGCTGCTGCCTGCCCGGCCTGGTGCTGCCTTATCAAAAAATGGATAAAATGCCGGGTTTTGGGTGCTGGTGGCTGGTGCATCGGTGGGGTAGCCGCCCCGGTGGCGGTGGCTGACTTTCCGCTTGTTTTCCCTGGCTGGTCAACTCTTTTACCAGCCCGAAAAACCGGGTTTTACCGGGTGGCTATCCTGTAAGTGGCTGTTTATAAGGTATTTAGCACCAAAAAAATCGATTTTGACGATCAAAAAATCGATTTTGACGGGAAAATGATCGATGCTGACCAAAAATTTATGAATCATGCTTTTCAAAAAATCCAATCTGTCGGACAATTTGGCAATATTGCATGCCAAATTTTGTTGCTGACAGCAAAAAAATCGATTCTGCCACAAAATTTATGGAACATGTCGGGAAATTAATGGATCATGTTCTTCAAAAATCGATGCTGCCGCAAAATTTATGAAACATGTCTGAAAATTTATGAGTCATGTACTTCATGAAATCGTGTCTGCTTACAGTTCATTCCATATCTCCGGCAAATTTATTCATCTCTGTTTTCTGCATTTTGTCTTCTGATGAAGATTTTCCGGGTTCTGTTTGGCTGCCGCCGGCTTCTGTTTTCTTTTTATTCATCTCTGTTGTCCTGTCGCAGGTATCCGTTTCAGGTAAATGAATACCTGTTTGGTTTAACAATTCATTTGTATTTTTCCTATTTACTTTGTCTTTCATTCATTGCCTGCGGGCAGGATGTTTATTCTTATCACCACCATTTACACTTCCCCCTTTTTCCATACACACTTCCATGGACCGGTAAAAATTCATTACTGTCATGGAAATATTTTATACTGTCTTCCTTATCCCCGCCATTGTGCGGCATGCAGGCCCTTCTCCCCCGCTGCTGGCGCTATGGTACATACTGCTTCTTTGTGCAGTATGTACCGGCAGCTGATCTCTATATAAAAAGATCGATGCTGCACCAGGGCCTGTGCAACCGCTTCCCTATTAAAGAATTGGTATGCCGGCCGGACCTCGATGTTCTCATAAATAATGTATCCGTATAAAAACAAAATCAAGTATTATGAATAGTAAGCAAGAAGCTAAGCTGGGGGCCAACAGCGCTACCCTGAAGCACCTGGAAGATAACCGTGATATCTGGATCACCAGTCCCGCCTTTAATGAAGCCTTTACCACGTATAAAGAAAAGCATGAACAGATAAAAGATGTGGTAAAGAATAAAGCCCGCAAGTTAGCGGGGGTGTTCATCACTAAAACAAATAAGAGGAGCAGCCTGGTGGAAAATGCGCTGTCCAAGGCCGGCTCGCTGAGGGCCTACGCCCATAAAATAGGTGATGCCACCCTGCAGGCGGCTATGACCTTTACCCGGAGCGAACTACAAAATATGCGGGATAATAAGCTGGGCCCGGTATGCGCCCATATACTGGAAGAACTCCGCCGGCTGGCCGTGGAGATGGGCGCCTATGATATCACCGGTGAAATGATCGACCAGTTCGCCACCCAGATCGCTGAGTTTACCTCGGCCTCTTCTTCTGCCAGAACGGCCACATCGTCCCGCAAGTCGCTCGGCAAATCGCTGGCGGAGCTGCTGGCAGAAATGGATGCCTTTGCCGATAACCAACTGGACCCGCTGATGCTGCGTTATCTTACCACTCATTCCCTGTTCTATGATGAGTATAATAACAACCGCACCATCGTGGACCCGAAGACCAGCCCTACCCAGTTTTCGGGCCTTATTACTGATGAGGCTACCGGCCTGCCCTTAAAAAATGTAATGGTGAGCATTCCGGACACTCTCTACATTACTAATGCAAAGGCCGATGGCCGGTATAAACTGCGGGTGCCGAAGAACGGCACCTATACCCTCGTGTTTGAAATAGCGGGCTATGCGGATGTCACCATTACCGATGCGGAACTGAAGCTGGGGAAAACGACGGAGGTGAATGTGAAGATGAAAAAGACAGCGTAAGACAGACCCGTAAGTGGGAGCAATAAAGTAAAACAGTCAGCCGGTGTACACTGGCTGACTGTTCTTTTATGATTGCTACATAAATATAAAGCAGTAATAGTTTTATTTTTTCAAAGGATAACTAAGCCACTATACCTGATATCTATCAGTTCTACTCATTGTTGAAATCATCGTAATTCATATAAACAAAAGGAATCTTTACATCGCAAAATGATTTACTTCCTGCTAAATGTATATGTATGAAAAAGATCAGTAGCACACAGACGTTAATTACTTGTGTCATCTTTGTCATGTTATCACTAAGCACAAATGCACAAGAAAAATGGAGTTTTGAATTGAGAACTGGTATCAACTTCACCACTAAGGACTTGGGCGATGCGAGTCTTAAAACAGGCTTTGGTGTTGAAGGATCGTTTGCTTATCAATTTATGCCGCACCTTGGCGCTTATGCCGGATGGAGCTGGAACAAATTTGCAACTGATAAGTCCTTTATGGGTAATAATATTGATTTTGAGGAGACCGGTTATTGCTTCGGTTTACAGTTTATTCATCCTATTGAGAAAACAAGAATTAAATACCTGCTTCGTGGCGGTGCTGTTTACAATCATATTGAAACAGAAAACAGCGATGGCAAAATTATCAACGATACAGGTCATGGCTGGGGCTGGCAGGCAGGTGCTGGTGTTGCTGTTCCACTTGGAAAAAGATGGATGCTGACACCGGAAGTACGCTATCGTTCTTTATCAAGGGATATTAAAGTCGGTGATGTAAAAACCCCTGTTAACTTAAATTATATTTCCGTAGGAACAGGAATAGTTTTTTCATTTTGATAAAAGAGGCGGTATGAAAAAGCCTTTCTCCATTTGGCTGTATCTTTTTAGTGTAGTGGCCCTTTCATGGCCGTTTCAGTTTTGGTTCGTATTCAAAGCTGAAACGGCTTCTGATAAATACCTGTACAGTTCCCTATCGATGGTAATGGTAACTGTGGCTACATTTATTACCGGAAAGTTTGTATTTAAAGATGGATTTAAAAAAGCAGGATGGCATTGGGGCAAACCTCTACACTACATATATGCCTTGTTATTTACATTGCTTATTTGGTTTATTCCTGCCACGATTGAAAATGTTTCAGGCATGCATTCATCTGCAAGTAAGCAAACAATAAACGGTATGCTGATAATTTTTGCAACAAGTTTTGTTGCTACGCTACTACCGGCATTTGGCGAAGAATTTGGGTGGCGGGCATATATGCTGCCCCGGCTTACAGCAAAACACGGAGCTAAGAAAGGATTGCTGATTCATGCATTCATTTGGTGGGGCTGGCACTTACCTGTACTAACAGGTATGGGCCTAAAAGAAACAGCGGGTGGCAGTTCATCGGTTTTTAATTTATTCCCGGTTGTTTTCATCAGCATCATTCCATCCATGTTGCATGCTGTTATTTTTGCTTTCATCTGGAGTAAAACAAAAAGCCTTGCAGTAGTAACAGTTTATCATGCTGCATTTGATGAAGTAAGAGACACACTGGAAAAAACAATTGGGTTTGGAACATTTACAGAAATCTGGCAAATGTTGGTGATTGTTATCACTGGCGGATTCTTGCTATGGAAGGTTGATTGGAAAGGATTGCTCCTTATAAAGACAGATCATATAAGTATAAAAAACCTGGAATACAAACCTGCTTCAACATGAACAGTAAATCATTAGTTCCTTTGGCTGTTACTTTTGCTTTAAGTGGTGTGTGGGATACCATTGCAGGCATACTGTACATATTCTTTATTGGCACGGGCAGAAAAATTGATACCCCTCCAATGGACCCTTTCTTTGCTGTCTTTTTAGGCTCTTTCTTTTTATGCTTTGCATACATACAGTTCATGTCTGCTTATAACATCAGGCAGTATGTGTTTAATGTCGGCTGCCTTATACTGGGAAGGGGTTTTTATGTAGTGCAGCTTTATACCTATATGGGTTTTGTAAAAGAGTTTCCATCCACATTTTGGTTTACAGGAATTATTGACGGTGTTTTTATAATACTGTATA
>CALSAT010000328.1:0-4740 GCA_943372905.1 Bacteroides fragilis
GCTATGCTGGGACCGCTGGCATTGGCAATATCCGATGGCTTATAAACGATAGCAGAATTTCTTGCATCGTCCAAACTCCAGGTGCTGTCCTCTTCTTTGGTTGGGGCCAGTTTTGCCATAATGGCATTTTTGAAACCCGCTTTTTCAAATGAGGCTTGCCAGTCATTTACACCCATGATCAGGTAGGGAATCCATTTCTTTGGTGTTGCCGGATCTATATAGAAAATGATAGGTTTCTTGGGCTCTACCAGTTCTCCTCTCTTATATTTTTCAATGTCTTCATCTTTTGGTTCCAGTCTCCACCTTTTTACCATGATGATACTTTCCACTCCCTGTGGATTGGCATCATAATCTGTGTAGCCGGTTACAAAATAGCCTACCCTTTTGTCAAAATACCTGGGCTGCATGGGTACTTTAGGCAATAATACCAGTGAACTATTTATTTCAACGGTAAGATTTCCAGTAGGTGGCTGCCCGATCGAAATACCGGTTGGAGGTGCTGCGGAACGGCCATAGGTCTTTACTGTTTTAATCTCCATATTGATTGGAAATGACCTTACATTTTCGATATACGATTTGTCCGTTTGCAGCGAACCGAGCCTATACATGGATTTTGAACTACTGCTGAAATGCAAAATATCATTATCTCCATTGATATAGTCTGTTACGTCAATCACGACTCCCGAAGAATCTTTGCCAAGCGATTTAATATCAAACGAAGCCGCAATTGGCTGGACGTTCGATCTTTTTACAGCAGTGTACATAGAGGAAGTTGAATCCTTGCTGTACTCGGCAAATGAAATATTACGGAGAAATATCTTGTTATTAGGTCCCCGCTGAAACTGGATCACATTTCGGCTTATATCATCACCCGCATATCCGGCAAATCCGCCTACCCGCATTCCTGCTCCGGCTTTCGAAAGACGGTTCACCACGAGGATATCCCGGCTGAGTAAGGAATCCGGTATTTCAAAGAAATATTTATCCTCTACTTTGTGTACCCAAAAAAGACCTCCGTCGGAAATGGCTTTGGAAGTAATGACCTCTTTATAGGGCTTGGGACCTTGCGAAGGACCATTTGGCCTTCGGGCTGTATCAGGCCTGGAAGTAACTGTTGGCTGAGCCAAAGCGGCCGTTGCAGCACCTGCCAGAACCGATAACATAAAAAATTTGCGAAGCGTGGATAGCATATATATGGTGATTTATTTATAATGGCTCAAGATACGGAAAGCTTGCATTCAGCCTGCTTTCTTGTGGAATTTTGTACCAGCGGTTAATTTCTGCTTTGGATACTAAAGAAACACCCCCTTCTACCTGAGTAAAAGGGGGTGTATAATTTTTGTTATAAGGATTATGCTTTTTTCTTTCCCTTAGGTGCAAACATGGCCAGCATTCTTCTGCCCTCCATCTTTGGCATATTCTCCAATACTCCTACTTCAGCAAGTCGTTCCGCAAACTTCAAAAGCAATAATTGCCCTCTGTCCTGAAACTGAATAGCACGGCCTTTGAATTGCACATAGGCTTTTACCTTATTACCGTCTTTTAAAAATTCCACAGCATGTTTTGCTTTGAAATCAAAATCGTGGTCATCTGTATTGGGAGTAAACCGGATTTCTTTTACTTCGGAGACCTTGCTCTTGGCCTTCATCTCCTTTTCCTTCTTCTTCTTATCGTACAGGAATTTGTTATAGTCGATAATCTTGCACACCGGGGGATCTACTGTCGGGGAAATTTCCACCAGGTCAAGCCCTTGTTCCTGGGCCATCTTCAGAGCGGCCTGCGTGTCGTAAATTCCAACTTCGACATTATCTCCAACGAGCCGCACCTGCGGCACCCGGATAAAATGATTGATACGATGTTCTGCTTCTTTACGGGGAGCAAATCTGCCCCTGAAACCGCCTTTATTAAATCCGCCACCGCCGGGTTTAAAACCTCCGCCGCCGGGTGGTCTGCTGAACCCGCCTCCGGGTTTTTGTGGTACTGCCATTTACAAGTTTTAGTTAATAATACTGTTTGATAAATCTATTTTCAAATTTTGGAGTTGGGAAATTCCCCCATCTTCCCAATATACTTCTGCGATATTATCTTATTCAGATCGCCGCTCTTTCATTTCTGCTACCGCTTCATTCAAAAACTGCTCCACATCTTTCACGCCCAGATCACCTTTGCCTTGTCTTCTTACGGCCACCTTATTTTCATTCATTTCTTTCTCCCCGACCACCAGCATATAAGGCACTTTCAGCAACTCTGTGTCCCGGATCTTTTTGCCGATCTTTTCATTCCGGTCATCTACCTCGCTACGAATATCTGCTTTTTTCAGTTTATCTGAAACAGATTTTGCATAGTCAAGAAACTTATCGCTGATCGGCAGCACTTTTACCTGTACCGGAGCCAGCCACAAGGGTAATTTACCAGCATAATGCTCCAGCAGGAACCCTATGAAGCGTTCATGTGTACCCAGCGGCGCCCGGTGAATGATCAAAGGTATCTCTGGCTCATTGTTTTGGTTGGTAAAAGACAATTTGAAGCTGCGGGATTGTGCAAAATCCACCTGGTTGGTGGCCAGGGTGAACTCACGGCCTATAGCACTCCATATCTGCACATCTATTTTTGGACCGTAAAAGGCACCCTCTCCTTTTACTTCTACAAAGGGCACCCCGGTTTCAATCAGCACTTTCCGCACCAGGTCTTCCGTTTCCAACCATAATTCCGGCTCATTCACATATTTCTGTCCCAGCTTTTCCGGGTCATGGAGGCTCAGCCGCATCACATATTTTTGAATGCCGAATATTTTGAAGTACTTAAGGTACATATTGTTCACCGCTTTGAACTCCTGGGCAAACTGTTCTTTGGTACAATAGATATGCGCATCATTCATGTGCAGACAGCGCACCCTCATCAGTCCAAACAACTCACCACTTTGTTCATAGCGGTAGCAGGTACCATACTCGGCAATACGATACGGCATATCCCGGTAGCTCTTGGGCTCTGCATCAAATATTTTATGGTGATGCGGGCAGTTCATTGCTCTCAGGTAGTACTTCTCTCCATCCATTTCCATAGGAGGAAACATACTGTCAGCATAATAAGGAAGATGCCCGCTGGTGAGGTACATGCTTTCTTTGGCAATGTGTGGCGTCACCACCCTTTTATAACCGGCTTCCAATTCGGTTTCTTTCGCCAATTTCTCCAGTTCCTCAATAATAACAGTCCCGTTTGGCATCCATAAAATAAGACCGGGCCCCACATCATCACTCATGGTATAAATGCTGAGTTCCTTACCCAGTTTACGATGATCCCTTTTTTTTGCTTCCTCCAGCATGGCTAAATGCTCATCCAGTTCCTTTTGTGAAGGAAAGGTGACGCCATATACCCGTGTCAGTTGTTTGTTTTTCTCATCGCCTTTCCAATATGCGCCGGCAATACTCGTCAGTTTTACCGCCTTGATCAAGCCAGTGGTTGGTATATGAGGCCCTCGGCACAGGTCGGTAAAATTTCCCTGCGTATAAAAAGTGATTTCTCCATCAGCCAGTCCGCTGAGCAGGTCAAGCTTGTATTCATCCCCTTTCTCAGTAAAGTACTGCACCGCTTCTGCCTTTGACAGTTCTTTGCGCACATAAGAACTATTTTGCTTAGCCAATTCATTCATCTTCTTTTCAAGTGCCGCCAGGTCATCCTCGGTCATTTTGCGGTCCCCAAGGTCCATATCGTAATAAAACCCTTTGGGGCTTTCGAGTGCAGGGCCCACCCAAAATTTTACGCCGGGGAAAAGACTTTCCACTGCTTCAGCCATCAAATGGGCAGAAGAATGCCAAAAGGTCAGTTGACCATCCGTATCATTCCAGGTCAGCAATTTTAAATTGGCGTCGGCTGTTATGGGACGGCTCGCATCCCACACCTGGCCATCCACACTGGCAGCCAGCACTTTTCTTGCCAATCCTTCGGAAATGGATTTGGCCACATCCAGCGCAGAAACTCCGCTTTCATACTGCCGCACTGCACCATCCGGTAAAGTAATGTTGATCATATATTAATTGATTACCTGCTTTTTAGGTGGGCAAAATTAACAAACTCTTGCCGGGCAGCCAATTTATCAATATGAATTCATTCGCTATTTTTGTCGGCGATGAAAAGAATTGTCTCAACGTATTGCCTTGTTTTTTCATTACTGGCAAACTTCTCCTCACTTAGTTCGGCTGCCCAGGACCTGACCGGTATCTGGAAGGGCTATTTTATTTCCGATGCCGGGGAATATTACAAACTTGAATTCCAGGTTGCCCAGGGAGGTTCATATGGCGTGAGCGGCGTTTCGTATTCTTATCTTGATGTACGGTTTTATGGCAAAGCCACTATGACAGGCAATTTTATTAAAACCTCTTCTTCTTTCAAAATACGGGAGATCAAGACGGTAGAAGTAAAAAGTTCGATGGGTGGCGGTACCTGTATCATGAATTACAATTTTAAGTACTCCCGCTCTGGTAAAGAGGAGTTTCTGGAAGGCACTTATCTTGGAAAGTATGAAGGCCGGTATGCCAGACCTGACAGTAAATGGGGCGACTGCGGCGGCGGTAAGGTGTACCTGCGCAAAGTGACCCAGTCAGATTTCTATATAGAACCTTTTTTAAGAAATAAAGTAAAACCTGATACCAGGCCGGTGATCATCAATCAGCCACCTGTAAAAAAAGATTCTTTCAAAGTCAAAACACCTGTTCCGGTGACCCAAAAGCCGGTTGTGACTCA
>CALSAT010000329.1:0-4720 GCA_943372905.1 Bacteroides fragilis
AAAAATCAGGTTGCCAAAATATCACCTGGCAGAGTATGATTTCTTTGAAATAGAGCAGGAATATGCTTTGGTGAATAATACCGCCTGGATGATTACGAGACAGGCGTTTACTTACAATGCTATTTCAGATAAAAAGAAATCCTCCGGGAGGACTGTGGTCACTTATAAGGATTTTGAATTGAGTAAGAAGTTTGATAAAAAGCATTTTGGCATTGAACTGAGTTCTGCATCTGCTGAAGCGTATAAAAGAGACAGTAGCTTCTGGCAAATCAACCGAACTGAGCCTCTGACAGAAAAGGAAGTTCGCTTTATCCATTATAAAGATAGTGTGTACCAGGCCACGCATACAAAAGCCTACCTTGATTCAATGGATCGTAAGACTAACCATGTGACCTGGCAGAAAATTGTGTACAAAGGACAGGAGTTTAATAGTCATGAAAAGAGAAGACGATGGAGCCTGCCGGCTCTTTATACCTTATACCAGCCTTTTCAATTTGGTGGCACACGTATACAGCCCTTCTTTTCTTACTTCAAAACCTTTGAGTCAAGAAAAAATATTTTCATCAACTCTAATGTGAGTTATGGTATCCGCAATAAGGATATTAACGGAAGTATACGGGTGAGCCGGTTGTATGATCCGTTTCACCGGGGTATGGTTCATGTTAGTTTGCAAAAAGATTTTGAAGCCATCTTTAATGGCGATGCCTGGATCAATATGATCAAACGGAGTAATGTCTACCTCCATCAAGCTGTGGGTCTGGGGCATAGTGTGGAACTGGCCAATGGACTTTACCTGTTCTCTGATGTTGAATTTGCTTTCCGAAAATCGGTGAGTAACTATAAAACGAACGACCGGGTGGATAGCCTGTTTGGCAGTGTACTGGATAATAATGTAGCAATAGATTTCCCATCGTATAATGCAGTATATGGAAAGCTGCGGGTGGAATATACTCCCCGGCAGCGTTACATAAGAGAGCCAAAGGAGAAAGTCATACTTGGTTCATCCTGGCCTACTTTTTATGTACAATGGCGGAAAGGAATTCCGCGACCGATGCAAAGTGTGGTCGATTTTGATTATCTGGAATTTGGGTTGCAACAATCTGCCAAACTGGGGGTGATGGGCACTTCTTCCTATTCCATTAAATCCGGTTCTTTTTTAAGCCGGAAAGATCTGCGTTTGGTGGACTATAAATACCAGCGGCGGGGTGACCCGATCTTATTTATGAACCCTGCTGAAGCTTTTCAATCACTGGATTCAACGTTTGCCACATTTAATCGTTTTTATGAAGGACACTATATCCATGAGTTTAATGGAGCTTTGCTGAACAAGATACCGTTCTTCAAAAAAATTGGGTTACGTGAAATAGCTGGTGCCGGCTTTTTGATCGCCAAGGAAAGAAACCTCCGGTATGCTGAAGTCTTTACTGGTGTGGAGAGAGTGTTCAAGTACCCATTTAACCAGTTGGGTAAGTTTAAAATAGGCGTATATGTGGTGGGTTCGGTAGCCAACCAGTTTCGCAATCCTGTCCAGTTTAAAATTGGTATTACCACCTGGGACAGGAGGAGGGGGAAGTGGTTTTAGGGGGTATTATTTTATTTTTCTTTATTGTTTATAAGTTTATTTTATAGCATTGTATTTTTGAAATGTCATCATCCAAATCAATTCTGTAATAGAGTTCGTCATCTCCCAGCCCAAATTTTTTATTACCATTCTTATCATTTTGCACTTTTACTAAGATCATTTTGTTGTCTTTTGAAACTGTCCAGGAAATCACATTAAGCCCTTTGGGTGTGATCTGTTTTAATTGTTCCCCTGTTTTGGCAGAAATGAACAAATAAATAGGATCCTCGGAGTCAAGTCCATTGTCTGCATTAATATTTTCTGTTCTTGCTAAGTAAACAATGTGCTTAGATAAGATGTTTGCAGGAATATGATGCTGTTTATCATATTCGTAATAGTATTTATTGGAATAGAAAGGAGATATTATGGCCAGTTGCCCATTAAATAGCTTGGTCGTTTGATTGGTTTTTGCATTGTAAAAATTGATGTCGCTATAACAGCTCCAGGGTAAATAACCTTTGCCTTTGCCATACGCTTCAGTATTTTCATTACCAATAAGTCTTGGAATCAAAAAAAAGTCAGAACTGTCGATCTGGTAGGGGTCTGAAAAATTTATCTCATCTTTCTTTTGACCGTACAATATTGAAATACAATTTGCGAGGATAATGAGTGTAAGAAGGATTTGTCTCATAGCTGATGATTTTATAATTACTCTATATAAATTTAATAAACACTATCATTATATTAATTCATACTCATAAATTATAACAATTTTTTTAAAGCTTAAAGAATGGAGTGATGCAATCATCGGCGAAATCACTCGATCACACCGAAATAGGAAGTGCAGGGCAGGAAGAAATAGTTCAGGTAAGTATCTTCATTAAGACTCAAGTGGAGTTCTCTGAAGCTATTCGGGAGAGATTGCAAATCTTACCACCTCGCTACGATCTTAAAGTTTAATAGCCTGGGGGTAAGCCGGTTGGGTAGCAGGTAAACGGTATTGGAGAAATCTTTTACAAATAGATAAGAGATCGTATTGGCCCTGTCGATGATGTTAAAGACCTCAAGGCTGGCCCAAATATTATCGAATTTACGGAACGGAGAGTGGCTGCGGCGCTTGCTTCTGTCATCGTCCATCAGTAGGGCACTGAAGCCAATGTCGCAGCGGATATAAGGTTCTATTACCGCTGCATTGCGGTAGCGTACTGCTCCGGGAATATTGTACGGCATATTACTGCCATATAATAAGTTGAGGTACACTTTGAAGTTCTTATTCGTTGGCAAGTAATCAGAAAAATACATACCGAAGGTAATTCGCCTGTCATTTGGACGGCGCAACGCACCCACATCAAAGTTCACACTGTCAGTTACTACCTGGTCGGTGCTTTGTGCGGTGATGAATTCGCCGGCAGCATTCTTATACCGGTAATAGTTATCGCCAATAATATTTTCACTGGTCTTCATAATACCAAGACTGATCCAGCTTTCTGCATCTTCCACCAGTTCGCCATGCAATCTCATTTCTATACCGGCTGCATAGGCTTTAGCATTGTTCTCACCAAAATACCGGATCCGAACATTGTCCACATCATACGGCACTACATTGGTCATGCTTTTATAATAAGCTTCTGTGGTCCACCGCATAGGACGGCCGCCAATTCCGACAAAGTTGAAATCGAAACCGGCGACTCCCTGCCAGCTTCTTTGTGCTTGCAGATCTGTATTAACCGTACCATTATATCTTCTCAATTCACGGTAGAAGGGTGGCTGGTGATAAGCCCCGGCGGCCATCCTGAAAACGATATCATTTTTTCCTTTTGGTTTCCAACTGGCACCGATACGGGGTGAGATGAGTAATTCCTGGTTGAGCGAATTATAATTGAACCGCACCCCTGCTGTTAGCGTAGCCGAATGGGTAGAGTCTTTGCCCAGCAAAATATTATCCTGGATATAGCCAGAAAATTTATTGATATCCAAAGTGGCAGTTGATTTTACTGATTTATTCAACCGCAACAGGTTGGGCTGGTAAGGCAATGAATAACCAGCCGAGTCCTGGAATTCCCATTCGTTCAGTTTGTCTGAGATGGTTGTTTTATCATAGCTAAGTCCCCATTGCAGGGCATGTTTGCCCATATCGTAGTTTCCTTTGTGCGAAACATTCAGGTTCTCAATGTTAAGTGTGTTACGGGCCCAATTGTGATAGATACCGGCACCCAACGGATTAACGATCAATCCGAAAGTGGGGTTTCGTTTATCAAAATCTCTTTCGCCAAATAAATAAGCGCCGGCAATATCAACATTTTCTGACTCAGCGTTTTCAAAACGGGATACCATCCACTTTAGCCGTAATTTTTTACTGGCCTGGTTGATGATAGAAAAACCGAGCATATTGGTCTGATACTGATCTTTCTCCCTGCCCTGAAAGAAGATATCCACACCAATAGTAGCGCTGAAGATGGGAGAAAAAACAGAAGTGGTCAATTGGCTTGACTGTGGTATTAAAGTGAACTTGGTTTGAGAAATATTGCTGAGCAATTCTGCCGACCATTTTGGACTAAATTGGTATGCGAGTAAAGCCTGAAAGTCTGCGGAGGAGGGAACGTAGTTGCCTTTTGTTTCCTGGCTGCTTAAAAGGTTGCGGTTACTGCGATTGCGCACCCCAAGCAGATAACTGAATTTGCCGTTGAGTCCGGCCCCTTCTACCTGTAAGCCCTGTTCTAAAATGCTGATATATGCTGAACCACCAAATCTTCTTGGTTTCTTATACTGTATATCCAACACACTACTCATTTTGTCGCCATACTTTGCCTGGAAGCCACCGTTGTAGAAATTGATATTTCGGACCATTTCAGGATTAATGAAACTTAACCCTTCTTGCTGGCCACTTCTTACTAAATATGGCCTGAATACTTCAAAATCATTCACATAAATAAGGTTCTCATCATAGCTGCCACCGCGGACAGAGTATTGGGAAGTGAGTTCATTATTCGAACCGACAAATATTTTGATCAGGCTTTCCACACCGGTAACGGCCGAGGGGAGATTGATAATAGTTTTTGGATTAGGACGGATAAGTCCTGCTTCAAGGCGGTCACGCTGATCGATGATGACGACTTCCTGCAAAGTCTTTTCGCCTTTATCTAATTTAATGGTGATGGT
>CALSAT010000330.1:0-4718 GCA_943372905.1 Bacteroides fragilis
GAACAGAAAAATAAGGAGGATTAGAGGCTGTTGCCGGTGCGGGTGCAGTTTGTGACGCACCTTCTATCGCATCACAGAACTCGTAAGCCAGCGAATCACTATTAAGGTCTGATGCCTGGAAAGAATAGGCAAAGAAGCTGCCACGGCAAATAACTGCTGTATCATTTACTAAAAATACGGGGCTGCTGTTCTGCTCGGCATTAGGAACTGGTGATGATGTGCCGGGAATATTGATAGAAAAAGTGTTACCTACAGAGCCACTGGACGAAATGTTGGCAATACCTGCTATACGGCAACAACGCTGGTACGCTACCGTATAACCATCAGGTGAAGAACCTAATTCAACAGAAGACAGCTCATATACCACAATGTAATAGTAGCAACCTGTTTCATTTCCTGTTATACAGGGTTCATCATACGATTTATTCAGTTGGTACTGATTGGCAATGGGTACACTTACATCTTGTATGAATTGATTGGTGCGGGCATTAAAAAAAGAAAAATTAATTGGATTATTCAACTGACCGGGGTTGCCCTGTGCTGAACAGATCATATAAACAGTGAGGGTGATCTTATACCTGTTATTGCTGCCGCTGCCGGGTCCGAGGTACTGATACGTAAAGAAACCTCCCTTGATATGGGCAGCTTCCGAAGGCGCTGAAAGGGCCAGAAAAGTAATTATAACGAGTAAAAGTCTTTTCATTAGCAGGATCAGTGGGCTTAAAAATTTAAATATCCAGCAAAAATTCCTCCAAAATCCGGTTGCTTTCTTCCTTTTGCTCCAGCATGCCCATGTGACCGGAATCATGGAGGATGTGAATGTACGATTTTTCAGGCAGGTAACATTGCTTCAGGGTGTCTTCCATCGGCACGGCGGCATCGTATTTTCCCATTACAAATAATACAGGCACGGCAGCATTTTGTAACACCGCAGTCCTGTCTGGCCGCTTTATCATTGCCTCGTAGTAAGAAACGACGGCAGGGGCTGAAAAGTTGTGCAGGGTGGATAGTTGTTCATCGATCAATCCGGGCCGTTCCTCCTTGGTGATGGGAGCAAAGAGATTGGGGGTGGCCGTTTTAAAAAATTCAAAGGCGCCATGCTGCTGAACGAACCCGATGGCTTTTTGCCGGGTGGCTTTCTTTTCTTCGCTGTCTGCAAAGGCGGAGGAATGAAATAACCCAAAGGCTGAAACATGATTCCAGTATTTCTCCACCAGTGCCAGGGTAATATAACCGCCCATGCTATGGCCAATCACGGGACAGGCTTCTATGCCTTCATCATGCATAATGGCATGGATGACCTCTGCCAGGCCCTCCATACTCATATCGTCTATCTGTTCGGATTTACCTGAACCCGGCAGGTCGGGGACGATGAGTTTGAACTGTTTCTCCAGGTATTCGACCTGGTGTCTCCATACTTCTCCGTCTTCACCAAATCCATGTACCAGTATCACGGGCTTGCCACTACCGGAGATACGATAGAAGATTCGTTTGTGCTGGTATGTGATTTCTTTATTCATAGAATTAGCCGCTGAAGCACTGAAACACAGATTAATTATAAGGCAATGCCTGCTTACTTTATAAAACCTGTTACAAACTTAGAATACAACTCGTTTTATTTCAAGTTTCATTTTTCCAAAGTTAAGAATAAGGCCGACTTTACACCCGGAGCTTTTAAGATAATTGATAGTTTGGGCATAATCCTCTTCTGCTATGCCACCTTCTTTGGCTTTGATTTCAACAATTACTTTGTTAAATACTACAAAATCTGCAAAAAACTTATGCGGAAGAATAGCTCCTTTATATTTGATCAGGTACTCCTTTTCCTGTTATAAATTATTTGTTCATTCCTGAACTCGTATTCAAAAGCATCTTTGTAAACAATTTCCAAAAAACCAGCTCCAAGTATTTTATGTATTTCAAGAGCTGTTTTAATAATAAGATTGGTTTCGTTTTGCAGCGGATACGAATTGCTGTCATAAATCTTCTTCTCCATTTTACAGGGATTAAGTATAAAAAATCAGATCCTGAAGCGATAATTTCAGGCTGTAAGCAGGAAGAAGTCTATGATTGATTTTTGGTACAGGTAATGTATTATTCAGTGCTTCTGTGTTTCAGTGGCAATTTTCTTTTAAAATATTTCTCCATGATCTTCACCGTCAGCCGCCACACTGCAATAATGATGCTCAGTATCAGCATCAGCCTGGATAGCAGGTCGCCATAGCGAACAAAAAAGGTTTTGCGTTCAGCCTTTACGGCGGGAATGGACCATTTTATAGCGGCATTGGTATCATACGGCTGTGGATCGATCACCGTGCCGTAGGGGTCGATAAAACAACTGATACCGGTGTTCGCACTGCGGGCCACCCAGGTCCTTGTTTCAATGGCCCGTAGCCGGGCATAGTTCATGTGTTGTTTGTGGCCGGGTGTTTTTTTCCACCAGCCATCATTAGTAATAATGCAGATAAGGTTGGCACCATTGCGTACATATGTACTCATGAATTCACCATATACACTCTCGTAGCAAATGGACGGGGCAATCTTATATCCATGTTTTTCATTTATTACTGTTCTGTCGGATTGTTTGGCATAGCCGGCAGTGGTGCCGCCAAATTTCTCAAACCATTTATCGATGAATTTTAAGAACCAGGGCAGCGTTTCCACGCCGGGTACCAGCATGCTCTTATGGTAAAAGGCGGAGGCACCGCTGCTGTCAAGCAGGGCTGATCCGTTGTAGGCTTCAAAAAATTGCCCGGAAAACTCTTTACTGTATTTTGTCGGACTATTGAGCTGTCGGTAACTTTCCACTCCGGTAAACAAAGAAATATTCGGATGCCTTTTTAAAAATCCCCAGAGCGGGTTTAGCAGGAAATTATTTTTTTTCTCCAGTTCTTCTTCGCTTAGGCCCCCGCTATCCATATAAAGGGCAGTTTCAGGCCATACTACCAAAGCCGTGTTAGCGTCAATCTCTCTTTCGGAGGTGGCGATCAGTTTTTGCAGTTGTCCTTCAAATGTACCGGTGGCTACTTTTTCATACGGATCAATGTTGGGTTGCACTACCACTATATTGGGTAGTATGTCAGGTGTACGTTTTACAATTCTCAAACCTATAAACCAGGAAAGAGCGATCGGGATGAATAGGATGGTTACGCCTATGACCAGTTTCCGGTATGACTTTCTTCCACCATTGCTGAAATTATTTTTAAGATGCTGGAATAAAAAAACATTGACCAACAAGACCCACAGGCTGCCGCCACTGCTGCCGGTGTATTCATACCATTGCACCCATTCGGGGTGGGTGGCAAAGGCATTGCCCAGTGTGAGCCAGGGCCAGCTGAGGCCCCAATCCTGCAGATGTATGAATTCAAAACACATCCAGAAGGCGATTAAGGAGATGTATCCCCATCTGTCACCCCATTTATCTTTTACCAGCCGGAAGCCCAGCCAGGGAAAACACATCAGCAGGCTGTTGGCAAAGAATGCAGCCATAGCGCCGGGAGCAGAGGCGTTCCATATCCACCAGGTGGTGGCAATGTTCCAGGTGAACATGGTGATATAAGTAAGTCCGAAAAACTTCTTTCGGCTGCGGATGGTTGACTCAAGCCAGAGCAATGGCAACCAGGCAACGAATATCAGCAACGTGAGTGGTGATACCGGCCATGCAGCAAAGAGTAATACACCGCCACCGATGGCTGTAAAGAGGTTGGTAAATCGTTTCAAGAAAATGTTTTAGTAAAAATAGAAGATGTCGGCGTGGATGCCAACAATAATAATTTCCATAAAAATAAAAGTTTATGGAAAGATTTTAATTGCTTCATCCAATTAGCAAAAGTATAAACCATGCAAACTAACAACATCTTATCATCCTCATTGATCGACCTGATCTTTGATGGCCGTAACAAAGAGTACGGCGCTTATGATCTTCGCATTACTTATCCCCGGCGAATTAAAAAAGCATTGCTATGTGCTGCTATCATTACCGGGTTGGGATTTGGCAGTGTGGTACTCGCCAACTCTGCCAAAAAGAACAATGCCCGGTATGAGATATCGGGTGAGGTAGACCTGATAGAAGTGAAAGACGAGAAGAAACCAGAGAAACTACCCGAGCCGGAAAAACCTAAAGAGCCGGAACAAGTAAAAACAGAAAAGTCAACCTCCCTGATCATTAAACCGGATGAAGAAGTGCCAACACCACCACCTTCTCAAAATGATCTGCTGGATGCAAAAATTGGTGATGTGAAAATTGATGTTGATAAAATTGATGATGGCATTCCTAAGCCCGAGGCGCCGGGTAAGGGAACCGGTATTGTAGAAGACAAAGTGAAAAAAGAGCCTGATGAACCATACACGGTGGTGGAAATAGATGCCAAATATATCGGCAACTGGAGATCTTTTCTGGAAAAGAACCTTAACCCCAATGTACCGGTTGAGAACGGGGCCCCCGCCGGCCGTTATTCTGTAGTAATACGTTTTGTGGTTGACAAAGAAGGAAATGTAAGCGATATCCAGGTACAGACAGAACATGGATATGGTATGGAAGCGGAAGCATTACGGGTATTGCGGAAGGCGACGAAATGGGAGCCTGCTTTTCAGAACGGCTACCATGTGAAAGCGTATAAAAAACAAGTGATCACTTTTGAAGTAACGGAAGCGTAAGGTGGTGATCCTTCCCTGTATGAAACTGGCTGGGTAATATCAGCCAGTTTTGTTTTTTAGAA
>CALSAT010000331.1:0-4716 GCA_943372905.1 Bacteroides fragilis
CAATTAAGTAAAACACTATGTTGCTGGTAAGTAGCAGCGAAGAATGTGATATCTGCCGGTAATAACAATCCACAGGATGGAGACCAAACCTGTCCGACAAACTCAGGATGATCGATATATGGGTTACGGTTTCCCTGGAAAACATAACCTGCATCGTTCCTGTCCAATTCTTTCTGGCTTACAACATCGTTAGTATGCCACTGGAGCATCAGTTGCAGATAGGGAAGTTCTACAGAGGGCCAGGTAGTCCCATCAAATGCTTTGTTTCCTTCTGGATTTAAAGTTTGCCAACCCACCATATTATTTTGGTAGCGGGTTACAAAATAGAGAAAGGCACGGGCCAGGTCACCTTTATAATCATTAATAGGCTCAAAGGCAGTTCCGCCAAGTCCGGGCCAGTTATTTGGTCCCAGTTTCCCGCCATTAAGGCTGGTAATTGAAGGAGTTCCTACTGTGCCATAAATAAAATTTCCACGGTTTGCATTTACCTCTTTATCCGTAGGAAAAATATGGAAGTAATCACTCTCAGGTCCGGTAGATGAGGGGCTTGCACTGGCCCCAAACCAACTTTGAGGCACACTATGTTCCCGGTTATATAATTGTCCTTCTCCGGAAACGGCCGTTCCATTGTCCTGTTGTCCGCCACTGGCTACAGGACCGGGTGTGAAATTATACGGGTCGGGTCCGGATGGATTATCGCTGTACACATCCCAAATCACATTGGCAGAACTACCAGGTCCCACTTCCCTGGGCTTAATATCAGAAATAAGATACTGGGTCCACAAGGCACCATATGTTTGTGGCGTCATTCCTGTGGTAATGATATCCCGCAGGGCAGTTTTAAGCGCCGCACAATTCAACCCCGCAGCAGCATTGTAATATCCCGGTGGCTCTGCATTCGGGCGGCCTGTACGGAGCGAAATACTATCGGCCCCAACAACCAACTGACCAAAAGAAAGAACAGATAGCAAAAAGAAAGACAAGAAAGCAATCAGTTTCCTCATAGGATTACACTTTGATTTCACATTCAGGAAAAAGCAAATGTAAGATAAAATAAAAAGAGGTGGTTGAAGCGATAACCGGGTGTATAAAACCTGCATTTCCCCCTTTGCACTTCCACACTATCCTTTATCTTCGCAGCAAATTTTTTACTAATGAATCTTCATGAATACCAGGCCAAAGAGTTATTGAAAAAATACAATGTTCCCGTGCAGGAAGGTTTTGCCTGTACCACCGTTCAGGAGGCAGAAGAAGCGTACCGGCAGATCAAAACACAAACCGGGAGCAAATTTGCTGTGGTAAAAGCGCAGATACATGCTGGCGGACGGGGTAAAGGAGCCATCAAAGAAAATGGCATTAATGGGGTAAAAGTGGCCAAATCGCTGGAGGATATTCAGGAGTTTGCTACCAAAATATTGGGCGGCACTTTAGTTACCATTCAAACTGGCCCTGCTGGTAAAGTTGTAAATAAGATATATGTAGCGGCCGATATGTACTATGATGGTCCCAGCGAAAGAAAAGAATTTTATCTCTCTATTCTGCTGGACCGCACCAAGGGGCAGAATGTGATCATGTATAGTACTGAAGGAGGCATGAACATTGAAGATGTGGCACATGATACACCCGAAAAAATATTCAAGGAATGGGTACATCCTTCAGGAGGGCTGCAGGGCTTCCAGGCAAGAAAGATCGCTTTCAACCTGGGCCTTAGTGGTGAAGCATTTAAGAACTGTACAAAGTTTGTTACCAACTTGTACAATGCCTATGTGGGACTGGATTGCTCCATGCTCGAGATCAATCCGCTCTTCAAAGCATCGGATGATAAAATAATAGCGGTGGACTGTAAGATGGGGTTGGATGAAAATTCACTTATGCGCCATGCTGATCTTGCGTCTTTGAGAGATGTAACGGAAGAAGATCCTACAGAAGTGGAAGCCGGTAAACACAACCTGAATTTTGTGAAACTGGATGGCAATGTAGGCTGTATGGTAAATGGGGCCGGTCTTGCAATGGCAACCATGGATATGATCAAACTGAGTGGCGGCGAGCCTGCCAATTTTCTTGATGTAGGTGGTACGGCTAATGCTCAAACGGTGGAAGCTGGCTTCAAGATCATCCTGAAAGACCCGGCTGTAAAAGCGATCCTTATCAACATTTTTGGTGGTATCGTTCGTTGCGACCGGGTGGCACAAGGCGTTATTGATGCATATAAAAATCTGGGCAATATCAATATACCGATCATTGTACGGCTGCAGGGCACTAATGCAGTAGAAGCAAAAAAACTGATTGATGAAAGCGGTCTGAAGGTACAGAGTGCCATCCTGCTGAGCGAGGCAGCTGACCTGGTGAAGAAGGCCGTGGCCTGATAGCAGCGACAAGGCTTGCTTTCTATTTATCCGCTCACAACCCAGGCAAGGACCAGCCCGTCAAATTGGCGGTAATGGACCGCCAGGGAGGAATTGTTTTTAGAAAAAACACAGTCAATGGTTTCAATATCAGCATGGTGACCGGACAGGTGAATGTGTTTTTTAAAGTCCACTCCCCCATCACCATACCATTTAAAAACGGCCTCCTTACTGCTCCACAGAAGGGTGGCCATTTTTGTACTCTCTACTGAATATTGGACATTAAATATTTGTTGCTCCTCCCGTGTCAAAAACTTGTCCTGTATCCTGAGAACCTTTTCTACCGGAATCTCCACATCAATCCCCACCCGCTGGTGGAGGCTAACGATCGCTGCCGCATAATCACCACAGTGGGAAATAGAGAAATGATATTGATCGTTGGGCAAAAAAGGCTTTTTCGTATCGGCGATCTGTATCAACCCGTAAGGAAAATCAGGAAAAAGAAACTGGAGAAGGAACCGGCCTGACAGGTGCTGCAACCGCTTGTGGGGGTGTGTTACTTCCCGGTGCTGCGGCACATTGCCTCGGAAGAATTCCTCCGTCTCCTCTATCTTCCACACACCCAGCCGGGTGTGTTCGTTGATTTGTTGTTGAAAAAAAACAGGCACAATCGGGATTTTAGAATTTAGATTGTTGATTTTAGATTTATACTTGCAAAAGTAAATTGGGAAGCGGCTTTATAAAGGGTACATTTTTAAACCGGTCCGCCAGCTTAAAATACCACATACCGACTGCATTGTATTTTGCTGAGTAAAGATATGCAGATGAAGTGTGCGACGCAACCGAAGTTGATAGTAGTACTACAGTTGGCTAAATAAAAATTATGATCTTATCAGACACAAGAATCTTAGAGGAAATAGAAAAAGGAACCATTAAAGTAGTGCCTTATGACAGGGAATGCCTGGGCAGTAATTCCTACGATGTGCACCTGGGCAAAACCCTCGCTACCTATAAGGAGCACATGATAGACGCAAAGAAGCATAACCAGATCGAGTATTTTGAAATACCCGATGATGGCATTGTGTTGTACCCGCATATATTCTATCTCGGGGTTACAGCCGAATACACGGAAACACATGCCCATGTACCCTTCCTCGAAGGAAAATCTTCTACCGGTCGCCTGGGTATTGATATTCATGCCACGGCAGGTAAAGGCGATGTAGGCTTTTGTGGCAACTGGACGCTGGAAATATCTGTAAAGCAGCCCGTGAAAGTATATAAGGGCATGCCTATCGGGCAACTGATCTACTTCCCCGTGGAAGGTGATATTGAAATATCATACGATAAAAAGAAAAATTCCAAATACAGCAACCAGCCTGATAAGCCGGTGGAAAGCATGATGTGGAAGAATAAGTTTTAGGGTAGCTTATTTGTTAATTGGAGATTAGTTACTCCGTTTCATGGCTCCTTCGGCAGCCTGTATTTGCCTAATTAACTATGAATTCAACTTCCAGATAGTAAAGTTCAGGATAGCAGCAAAACTCACCCAACTGATATAAGGTACCAGCAACCAGGCCGCTGGTTTACTTACCTGCGCAAAAGCAAAAATGGTGAGCAGGATAAATATCCACATCACAACGATCTCTGCAAAGGCCCACCCGGGCTGTTCGTGATAAAAGAAGATGACCGACCAGAAAAAATTAAGCACCAGTTGAATCCCAAATAAAGTAAACGCTATGGTTTTAAGTTCCTTACTGGTGTCTGCTTTCCAAACCAGGAAAAAGGCAATACCCATCATAATATAAAGGGAGGTCCAAACAGGGCCAAATATCCCGTTGGGCGGGTTCCAGGAAGGTTTATTAATGGTCTGGTACCAGCTTTCCACCCCTGTGACTGTAAAAAATGCACTGGTTCCACCTATGATCAAAGGGATAACAATAGAAATAACCAGCTTAAGGGTATTATTCATTCCTGTTTAACAAAGCCGGGAAGGAATTGTTCAAAGAATGGCTGTACCGTATTTTTTGTAATAGGCGATCAGCCAGGCTACTACTTCATTATAACTTCTTTTTCCGGCAGGCTGATTATTGGCTTTTAAAAAATGACCATACCCCCACATGATGATTGGCTCGATAGGATTTTTGTAGCGTCGGTAGAAATTCCTGAACTCCTGTTGGTCTTTCCTTACCTGGGGATGTACTTTTTCCTGGAATGTTCTGGCCAATGCAGTATCACGCCGGTACACTTCACCAAGAGCATAATTATACATGTCATAATACACTGAATAGCGGAAAGCATTGTTATTGTAAGACTTGCAGGCAAGGTATCCCACAAAATTGGCTTCATTTTCTTTTCCATAGCCCAACTGGTG
>CALSAT010000332.1:0-4715 GCA_943372905.1 Bacteroides fragilis
TGTATCGTAATCTGCAATGATCTGGTTACTGAAATAAGAGTACCAGGCGGACACATCCATATTAAATGATACTGTTTTCCAATGATAATACCTGGAGTAGTTCAGGTTTACATTAACGCTCCGCTCAGGATTTAATGACTCTTTTAATTCCACAGCCCTGGCCCCGGTCAATGCAGCATGTTCTTCTGTAAATAAGCTTACTACCCTGAAGCCGGTTCCTGCATTCAACCGAAGGATTTGTTTGTCCTTCATCGACCATTTCCAGGCAATTCTGGGTGTAAAGATGTTTTTATGAATGGGATGATGATCATAACGAAGCCCCAGGAGCAGCACATGTTTGGCACCAAGTTTCCATTCATCTTGTAAAAACAAACCGGGAATAATTGTCTTATCAGGATTATTATTGCCGGTAAGGGTATCTGTCGTAGCAGTAGAATTATCATCATAGAAATTATACCGCACAGCCGAGCCCAGCAGCAGGTTATGCAAAGGGCCGGCCTGCTTATCCCATGTCATCTGGCCAAAAGCAATTCGCTGCTCCCCAAGATAAGGAACGGTGCCATAATAAGAATCCTGCTGGTGGCCGGTGGCGGAGAAGGAAAACATCATTCTTTCTTTAACAGGTAATTGGTAGTTACCAATCAATTCCCAACGGCTGGTATAAATACTCTCGCCATAAATACTGTCAGTTCCCCGAAACCTTTTACTGAACCGCATGTCACCACCCCACCGGTTCTCATAGAAATAACGGCCGGCCACAGTAGCCACCCGGTTATTTTTCCTGGCAAAACTCAGCTTATTAAAAACAGAGATGCGGTGTTGTAATGCCACATCGGTGAACTGGTCATTATTCTTATCCAGCGGGTGCTGGTAATTGAAATAATTTACGCCCAGTAAAGAAGAGGCTCTTGAACCAATTTTAAATTTTGTTCCAATATCAAGGTTATGTTCCTGCCAGCTCGTGGTCATAAAATTAGCAGTGAGCAACGGTGCTTTTTCAGGCGATCGGGTGATGATGTTGATCAACCCGCCAATCGCCTCTGATCCATATAGCCCGGAGGCGGGGCCTTTTACAATTTCCACCCTTTCAATCAGTTGTGTGGGAATGCCAAATAAACCATATACAGATGCCAAACTACTTACGATGGGCATACCATCAATAGTGATCATTGTGTAAGGCCCTTCCAAACCATTGATATGAATATCGCCGGTGTTGCAAACACTGCAATTCAATTGCGGACGAACACCATTCACATTTTGCAGGGCTTCAAAAATACTCGGCGAGGGGTTCTTTTTCAGGAATTGCGGGGTGTACACTTCCACAGGCACCGGGCTGTCTGTTTTTCTGACTGATCGCATGGTACCACTTATCACTACAGCATCCAATTCCTTTTGCAGGGAGGTGAGTAAAATAATTAGGTGTTCTTTATTTCCGGGCATTATGGACTTCATTTCAAATCCTGCTGCCGTTATTACTAATGAGGCAGAACTTGCTACACTGATCTTGAATTTCCCCTTTACATCGCAAACCACCGCTACAGACGAATCCTGTGCAGCTACTGTGGCTCCGACAACAGGTTCACCTGTTTTACCATCCACTACTTCTCCGTGTATGGTACGCTGAGCTGCTACGGAAAAACAGGCAAACAATAGTAAAAAAGCAAGTAAATATTGTTTCATTTTTAAAGGGCTATAAATATATTTTTAGTCTTGTCTAAAAATATATTTAGTCAAATGTAATAATATTCTTTGTTTTGACAAAAGAAAAAACAGCCCTTTAAGGATTACTACTAATTACCTGTACTTATTGACGCTTATTTACTACGGGAAAAGGCGTTTAAAAATGTACGCTCCAGGCTTATCTGCCAGCTATTAGAAGTCATTCGCTGCATATTCCCGGACGCCTGGAAGCGATAGCCAATATTAAGCTTCATGTTGCTATTGAAGATAAACTGAACAGCAGGTGCTATATCTATAAAACTTCTTTTACGGTCGAGGGTACTTTGTCCTAATATTTCCAGGTAAAGGTTCAGGTTCATTTGCTTGTAGTCAGTATATTCTTTAGGGAGTACTAAATATCCTGCGGACAAAGCATAATTCACTGCCTGGTAATTACGGACAGGTATATAAATAACATTCTTGTTCTTACGGGATTTATCTAACACCTGTGTATGGCTGATCGTGGTGGACACCGCCAGCTTATTCCATAATTGGGTGGCGATAATACCTGCCTCCACCCCGCTCTTGTCACCCATCAGCGTTATTTCATCATAGTGAAAAGGGGCTTTGGTTGCAGAAGCATCCGCAAATACTGCCATACGGAAATGCTTGTGCAAATCATCTTTCGAAAGTATCCTGTACTTGGCATACAAACTTACGGACTCATACCTGAAATCGGGGGTATGCATGTTACTAAAAGTGGTACTGGCATGTACCATCAGTTTTTTGCTGATACCGATCATTACCTCTGGCATCAGCCGCAGAGAAGACTGCCCGTATATATTATCACTGCCCACAAAATGACTGGTCAGTTTTGTACTTACAGATTTTGCCGGCATATTGGAGGCTGGTTCAGTATACACATATAATTCCTGTGCTGCTGTTCTCTGTAGCAAAATCAGGAACAGGGATACAAAACATATACTTCTCATAAAATTGCAGCGCTATTTATCCAGCAGGTACTTCAGTGCTTTTTCGAGTTCCTTTCCTTCCAGGTCCATGGCCAGCAGTTTTCCATCTTTATCAATGAGGTAAGAGGTCGGTATGGCACTGATACCCCAGGCCTGTGCGATGCGGGCTTCCCAGCCTCCGGCATCATTTACCTGTAGCCAGGTTATCTTATCCTGCCTGATGGCAGACTTCCATTTAGAAGTTTCATCATCTAATGAAACACCCAGTATCTCAAACCCGCTTGCTTTGTACTTAGCATATAATTTTACCAAATTCTTATTGGAAACCCGGCAAGGTCCGCACCAGGAGGCCCAAAAATCAAGCAACACCACTTTTCCTTTCAACGATGAAAGACGTATCGTATCTCCGTTTACTGATGGCAAAGCGATTTCATCAGCTAATTGCCCTTGTCGGGGTTGCGCCTTTACAGAAACCTGAAAAAGAAAACAAAAAAGAATTAAAACACTAAATCGCTGTTGATTCATAATGATTGTAAAAAAACTACTCCCACACTTATCTGTGAGAGTAGTTATATTTTCTAAATTGTTACATGATATACCCTGGTCCCGGGTGCTATGCCATCCTTTGCACAACAGTCACCGGCTTTACCGGATTCCACGCATGCCATTTTATTACCGGCTGAAATCTTTTTGAATTGTTTAGCCGTAATAAAGTTCTTATCAAGGACTGAAAAAGTACTCTCCCCATTCAGTGTTTGACTGCTGACACTCATAAAATGAAAATAGGAGTTCCCGATTTTTATATGCTCATCGGCCGCTATTTTCAGATCCGTAAATGTACCGGTCAGTTTAAGACCGCCGACTGCAAAACCAGCATCTTCCACCGCATTTTTCAGTGCATCAATATTCTGTTCCATCCCTTCCTTAAAAACTATAACGAAGGCTGAATTTTTAATATCCGATTTCACTGATTCTACAAATGGTACTTTCATCAAAGCCTTATTGATAGCATTGCTGCACATGGCACAGGTAAGGCCTGTTGCCTGCAATGTAGCGTTTGTAAACTGTGCATTTACCTTCATTGCCCCCAGGATCATTACCATTATTAACAGGTACTTTTTCATTTCATTACCAGTTTAATGAAAATCTCAGGATTTTTTACAACAATCTCCGCCGGTATGCCCTTCCTTAGAGCATTTACCGTCTTTGCAGCAATCCATCTTTTCGCCATCTTTTTTACAACAGTCTTTTCCGTTGTGTCCTGCCATGGTGCATTTACCATCCTTACAGCAATCCATCTTTTGACCATCCTTTTTACAGCAATCCTTTCCACTATGGCCTTCCATGGTACATTTTCCATCTTTGCAGCAATCAGCTTTTGCTTCATGGCCTTCACCATGATGACCTTTACAAGCTGCCTCACCGCTGCAGCAGGAAGTTTTTGCACCGTCACTCTTTGTAGTGGCCTCATCCCGGTCGTACTGGCAGCAACCATGCAGTTTTTTGTATGCTTCGGTAGTGGCTTTTGCTCCTTCATTGTCATAACCCACCGCCGCTATCTTCTCCTGGATCTTGGCCGTATTTGTAGTGCTTGACTTGTAAGTAACAGTAAGTGTCTTCGTATCTGCATCCCAGCTTGCTTCTTTTGCACCGGCTTCTTTTGCTGCCTTTTCAATTTTTGTTTTACACATTCCACAGTTGCCGGACACTTTAAAACTTTCTGTTTTTGTTTGGGCTGAAACAGTAATGGTTAATGCCATACACATGGTGGCTAGGGAGAATAATCTTAATGCTTTCATGATATCTATTATTTTAAATTCGATAATTGTTATACTTATATATGCAGGGTGCAACGGGCACTTTGCCTGTTACACAGAGAAAAGAGTATCAAATTCTGAAAACATTGATCTGCAGATAGGTATCCTGTGCAGATAATAAAGGAGGGGAATGATTGTGAAAATGACGTTGCTCATTAAAATTATAAAAAGCAGAAGCAATAAAAAGAGATGGGGTAATAGCAATCGGTTCAACAGTAGGAAGATTGAAAACCGTAACGGGTATTTTTGTCTGATCTACCGCCATTTT
>CALSAT010000333.1:0-4701 GCA_943372905.1 Bacteroides fragilis
GGCCATGATAAGAAAAGCGGCCAGGTTTGCTTTGGTAAAATTTCTATAGAATAGCCAGAAAAGCAGGGAGATGATAAGCGAAGAGCCTAAATACAAAGTGGTAAGCAAAGCGGCATCTTTCAGTGGTATATAATCATAGTTCTCCATGCAGCCATGGAGTACAAAGAAAACCGGCAGTAAGTACAGGAATACTGGTTTTGTTCGTAAGAAATTAAGCAGTTGCGTTCTCATATTTTTTCTAACAAGTATAAAGTGCGCAGGCTGTCAGGAATAGCCTGCTTTTCTTTTATACGAAAGTATTGACTGAATGCTGCTTCAAAGTTAGCGGGTGTGTAGGAAGAATAAACATCTTTTCTGCGATGCAGCATCAGTTGTATCTTTTCATCTTCTTTTGGTACAAATTCAATGACGAGATAACGACTGGTATGGCTGAAGAGTTCTGCACATTTTTCAAATCCCACATTCTCACCAATGGCAAGATGATGGATTACAGCCAATGCTAACATAAGGTCGACTTTGGCTCGTTGCAGAAAGGATACCCGTTCGCTATTGTTCACCCCAATGGAAGGAGAAGGATTAGAAAGATCAAGCACAAAAGGCTGGATACACTGCTCTCTGTTTTTTTTGATCTCTTTATAAAGATTATTGATGCAGAGAGGGTCAAAATCGGTTGCTAATACATACACAGATTGTGCTGATAGTAATTTAGAAAAAACACCATCGTTAGCGCCCAGGTCTGCAGCTGTTTTTATCCCGGCAAGGTTGTTGACCCATTTCCGGATGATCTCTTTTTTATTTTCCAAGTAAGTCATGCGCTGGGATGCCTCCTCATAGTAGTCAGACCAGGTTGTTTGCAAATGAGGAGCCTGTAATTTTTTGATCAATGTTTCAAGACTCGTAATCAGATTTAGCATTTTCTGTTTGGAGAACTTCACTGCTGATTTAGCTTTAGTTGTTTTTCTTGAAGATACCCGTGCATGTAAATGAATGTGAAGGTATATGTGAAGTGATAGGCGGCTTTTAAAGGGCAGCAGAGATTTAGTTACGGCCAATGGGATGCCCTTTGGATAAGCCAATTGCAATTCCTGTAAAGAGGTTTTAGCATAATGCATGAGCAATAGCGGACTGAGAAAGCACTCGCAAAATTGGCGGTAAGCGACCCACGGCTCTTCCTCATTGTATTTTTCAAACGAAAGTGTGTCAATAAAAGTAAGCTTGCCTTTATACCATTGTATATTAAAAGGGGTAGCATCTTTTAGTATAAGCCCATAGTGAATAGCTTCTTTCAGCAACTGCAGGGTAAGTAAGGAGGCGTCTTTCAGCATATCAAAGCTCCACTCATAAGGGTAGGAGATGAAAGGCAGGGATTCCGGTTGAAGTGTTTTGTAATATTCCGGTGAGCCGGTAAGATTTTCTTCGATCTCAAGGTGTGGAATAAGCAATCCTTTTGCCACCAGTGCGGTATAACAACCACTGCTGATGAAATGATCGAAGCTTTCCTTGAATATCACATTTACCTGCCGGTACAGCACACCCTCTTTCTCAAATACAAACCCTGAAGGATCCCTGAAGGAAGATTGATGTTTGATAAATGCGTTTGACATCAGGTGGCGGTATTGTCATCTTGTTTTTTAGAAGACCGGGTAAAGAATGCCTTAATATAGTTTTTTATGTTCCTGAAGAAGAAAGCAATGCCCAATACGGCTGCTGCGATCACCTGTACCAGGTAACTGCCGCTTCCCGGGTCAATATAGAGCAACTGGTGTATCACAGGTAGCTAAGATTTGTTTTAGGTGATAAGGCGAGCAGGGTTTCGTACATCAGTTTTATGGTTTCTTCTATATCACTGCGATGAAGCATTTCCACTGTGGTATGCATATAGCGAAGCGGAATGGAGATCAGTACAGAGGGGCAGCCGTCATTACTGTAGGCGAATGAATCTGTATCTGTACCGGTACTCCTGCTTAATGCTCTCCATTGAACAGCAATCTTTTTATCAGCCGCCACTTTCTCCACCAGGGCCAGCAATTTATTGTGCACGGCAGGGGCATACGAGAGGGATGGGCCTTTGCCAGTACTTACATCTCCTTCAATGTTCTTATTGATCATAGGAGTGGTGGTGTCATGTGTTACATCCGTTACTATTGCAATGTTGGGTTTAATACGACGGGCGATCATCTCGGCACCACGGAGGCCGATTTCTTCCTGTACAGCATTTACTACATACAACCCGAACGGTAATTTCTTTTTATTCTCTTTCAGCATCCGGGCTACCTCAGCTATCATAAAGCCTCCGATGCGGTTGTCAAATGCACGACCGATATAATTGCCATTGGCCAGCTCATCAAACCCATCCTGGTAAGTAACTACTGCGCCGATATGGATGCCCATGGCCTCCACTTCCTTTTTATTCCGGGCGCCGCAATCCAGCCATAGGTTATCGGTTCTTGGTGATGGTTCTTTCTGGTCAGGAGTTCCTATTCTTGTATGTATGGCCGGCCAGCCAAATACAGCTTTTACAGGGCCTTTCTTTCCATGTATCAATACCCGGGATGCAGGCGCTGTCTGGTGATCCACGCCACCATTTCTTTTCAGATAAATTAATCCATCGGCAGTTACATAATTTACAAACCAGCTTATTTCATCTGCATGGGCTTCTATTACTACTTTAAAAGCATGATCGGGATTAATAACACCCACAGCGGTGCCATAGGAATCTACATAGTGGGTGTCCACATATGGCTTCAGGTATTCAATCCACAGTTTTTGTCCCCAGGTCTCAAAACCAACAGGAGAAGCATTATTGATATAGCTTTTTAAAAATTCAAATGCACGGTCACTGATTATAGATTTTTTAGCTTTAACTGCTTTTGCCATACAGGGTTATTTATATTGAAAAGATAAGTAAAGCGAAGATAAGAAGCAGGGCCTTAACAATGATCAAACCATCATGCCGCAGTACAAAAAATGCCTCTTCTTTTGCCGGGGTAAAACGGTCATAAAAGTAGTATAGCAGCCCAGCAGGGATCAATATAGCTATATAGAATGACATGTGTCTGAGAGGAAAGGTATACAATAAGAGAATCGCCATCGCCAGGTTCAGCAGCAATGTTAGCCGTTTGCCTTGCCGCAATGTTCTTTCAGGCCCCAGCAATACGGCAATGGTCTTTACCCCATCTGCTTTGTCTTCTTCATAGTCATTCACATTAAAAAGTACACTCAGCGAAGCAATGAAGACGAAGCGGTGCAGGAATAAAATGATCAGCTGTGGTTTGCTGAAGCTTTCACTAAAATCTGGCAGCAGCATCAGCACCGGCAGAAGGGTGGTGGTAAAAGACCAGGTGAGACTAAGTGACAATAACTTAAACCAGCCGGTTTGCCGCAGTCCTTTTTTATTCCAGGGGGTAAGCGGATGGGAATAGCCCAGTGCTACAAGAGGCACCAGAAAGAACCATACGATGTTGGGATAATTTAGTCTGTCATCTATTTTAAAAATAGCATTGAAATGAACAATAACCCCGCCTGCGATCAGCAGGGCACTGGTGATAATGGTTAAGAAGAGCAGTCTCTTATTACGTCTGCACCATAGCAGGCGGGTATCGGAGGCTGCTTTCTTTGTCTTTACAAAATAGTGGAGGCTGTACACAAAAAGGGTACAGAGAAAGAGCAACAGCAAATACCAGTTGATAGAATCCGGCAGTTGCAACAGCACAAATGTTTCATAGGCCAGGGCCATGGCGCAGGCAGCAATGAACAAATTGGTGTAAACAAGAAAGAAGAGTATCCTTTTAATGACCGGGGGCAACCGCTTAATTATTGGTTAAGCGTATTGGGTCTGATTCGGCGTATTCACTTCGATTGCCCTCTTTATCTTTTACCACGAGGCCGAAAGTAGCAGTGGTATCTCTGGCCACACTGGAAAGAAAGCGGAGATTGGTATTGTTGGTATGGTATTCAAAATTTATCTCCAGATCGGCCTGGCGGGGATTGCCCGGTACCTCAAGTTCCTGGATGGAATACCTGAAAGTATCACGGGGAATAGCGGTGGATCCGTTGTACCATTTGTATACGATAAGTATTGAATCAACATCTCCTTCCTGATCGGTATAGCTGCCCTTTACACTGAGTATATCACCAAAATGTACCTCGTCGGGGGAAATGGATTGCACTTTAACCTGTGGTATGGTGGTAAACTTATCTTTGTTGCAGGCAGTAGTAAAAGCCAATAAGAAGACAAGTGATGAGAATATGTATTTCATGGCAGGAATTTGAGTTCTGTAAATTTACAATATTTGACGACACAAAACAGGCATGACAGCAGAATGGAAACATAAAATTTTTGACGGCAAAAAGGAGGATTTTAATGGCCTGGCCCTTGAGGTCTTTGGCTTTCAGTACCACCATAATCCCGTATACAGAGCATATACAGATGCACTTGGTATAAAACCTGAATTGGTTACGAAAGTTGACGAAATTCCTTTTCTGCCCATCGGGTTCTTTAAAACCCATGAGGTAAAAACGACTGATTTTGAGCCAGAAAAAGTATTTGAAAGCAGCGGCACTACAGGTATGGTGAACAGCCGCCACTTTATTAAAAGCATCGCTCTATACGAGGAAAGTTTTTTAAGGGGAGTTGAAGCAGCCTATGGCCCAGTAACAGACTGGTGTATCATCGGTCTGCTGCCTTCTTATCTTGAACGG
>CALSAT010000334.1:0-4688 GCA_943372905.1 Bacteroides fragilis
GATGGCATCTCTTATTGTTTCCCACATCAATAAAGGTTCACCTTCGCAGCCTTGTCCAAAACTGATGATCGGGTAGGGTGCCGTTTCGAGATGTGGTACGGTAAACTCCACGATCTCTTCCGGTGTGGGTTTGAAGGTGAGGCGGTCCTGTGTGGATACAATAGGTTCTTCATCCGGTTGCAGCGAGATACAGCCCACACAATTAGCATTGCAGGCGGGCGAAGCAGGTACGGGGCACTCCCATCTGCCCAACGCAAAATTGCGGGCGGCGGGGCAACTGTAGGTCAGCGCACAGTTATTCATCAAATGCTCCACTAACCGGTTATGCGGATAATGCTTTAACAGCGCTGCGGCGCCTGTTTCGACTTTGGCCTGATCATACCCGGCACAATCCTGCCGTATATCGGGCTCGATGCGGGTGGCAGGCACATAGAACTTATCATTCAGCCATCCGGCTGCAGTATAACAAAAGAGGGGAAGGGTGGGAGCCTCTTTCGAAGTTTCATAAGCGGCGAGGTAAAAACCAGTATGAGCGGGCGGAATGAATGCAGCCACCGCCCAGCCTTTTTCACATAAGCGCATATCGCCGGTTTCCACATCTATGCCGATACCCCGGCGACCGGGCAGCTCGTAAAGGGAACCGCCATCGGGCAGTTCTATCCATTCTTCTTCTGGCACTTCAAACGCATCCCAGCCACTACGGCCGGTAACGTATAGTGAAGTGTCTTCAAAAATATTCCCTTCCCCGTCGGAGTAGAGTATATATGGTGATTGTTGCAGGCTCATTTTTTCATTTGTTGCCTGCAAAAGTCGTTAAATTCCTGCTCATTTACAGTGGTCTTCTTTTCATCGATGGGTTGCTGTATCAGTTTGTTGTTTTTCAGATCGATGGTGAGCAATCCGTCTTTAAGGACGATATTATTTGTTTTGTTCCAGGGGATGATCTGTGTGGGAAAAGAAGGGTATTCAATATGTTGTTCACTGATCTTAACTACCAGTATCTTTTTGGAAACCGTATAGAGAACGGCGAGCAGTGCTACCAGCAGCCCGATCCACCAGAACCCCAGCAGCACCCAATATAGTGCGGTGGACAGGGTGGCAAACAGGAAGAAGTATTCTTTCTTTACTTTTTGAGGCTGCTTCATGTACAGTATCACTGCGAGGACAAGGGCTAAAAAACTGGTGATCCCTGTACTGCCGGTAAGCCAGGTTTGGCTTTTCAGATAGAAGGCAAACACCACACCTGCTGCGTTCAACAGGAATATGAAAACCGCAAACTTATCATACAGCCGGTATTTCTCATTTTTCAGGATAATGGAAAATGACTGCATCAGCTGTTACTTGTCACTAATAAATTGCACAATTTAAACAGCACTCTTGCGCCTACGTTGGAGTTCCAGTCGGTATCGCTGATGCCGACCTCACTCAGGTCGAAGCCCACGATCTGGCGGCCGCTCTCGATTATCTTCCGGAAGATGTAAAAGGTTTCTTCCATTTCAAAACCGCCGGGTACCGGGGTGCCGGTATGCGGGCAAAGCTTTCTGTCGAGACCGTCGATATCAAAGCTGATATATACTTTCTGGGGCAACTTGCTGACGATCTCTTCGGCAATATTTTTCCAGGTATCGCCTTCAAACTGGCGGTTCTTGATTTCTTTATCAAAATAAGTAATGACCTTAAAGTTGCTGTTGCTGATATACTCCCATTCCACCTGGCTGTAGTCTCTTACTCCCACCTGTACCAGCCTGGCCAGTTCTGGTATTTCTTTCAGTGCATTGTACATAATGCTGGCATGGGAGTAGTTAAAACCTTCATAGGTATCACGCAGGTCGCAATGCGCATCTATTTGCAGGATGCCGAATTCCCCATGTTTTTCTCCAATCGCTTTCATAAAGCCGAGCGGGGTGCTGTGGTCGCCGCCGAGTATGCAAACGAGTTTATCTTTATTCAGCAAAGCCTTTGTTTGCTCGTACACCCATTCATTCAGGTAGCCACCTCCTTCATTTACTTCTTTCAGTGTTTTGCACATGAACTGGTTGGCGGATACTTCTTCGCCTTTGGAGATGTAATCAATGTAGAGTTCGGCTTCTTTGCGCAGGTAGTCGCTCTTCATCAGTATCTTCTTATCCGTGGGGCGCATAAAAAAACCTTCTTTCCAGGCAGCGGGCATTTCCGGATCAAACAGGTCTATCTGGAAACTGGCTTTCAGCATAGCTTCCGGGGCACGGGCAGTACCGGAGCCATAGCTTACGGTTACTTCCCAGGGTACGGGTACTATTACCAGCCTGGCGGTGTCTTCACTGGTGGGCAATCCGAAGATGTTGTTGTTAGGATTACTTACACTGTTGGGGTCGTAATTGATAAGGTCAACCATATATTTCTAATTGAAAAGCTTTGCAAGTTATACCATTTTCAATTACCAATACATCCGGGGCAGCAGGATAAATATGGAGGGCGGGGTAATTTACCATGGGGGAAAAATGACCAGAGGACGCTGCTCCGAAGAGATACATCCGGGAATGCGTGGCAGGCCACCCGGAGTTACCGGTTCACCAATCTTGCTTTTTGGTCAATATCTACTACTTGCGGCTCAGGTTCTTCAGGTGATGCACATGTGATGCTACGGCCATCCGCATTTTGGGATATTCTATATAGGGCATACCAAAATCCTGGCAGGCTTTCTTGATGATCTTGCTGATAGCAGGATAATGCACATGGGAGATACGGGGAAACAGGTGGTGCTCAACCTGGAAATTCAATCCGCCAACTAACCAGGAGATCAGCTTATTGCGGGTGGCAAAATTGGCCGTTGTTTTCAGCTGGTGTATGGCCCACTCATCTTCCATCTTGCCGGTAGCAGGATCTGCCCGGGGGAAATGAGTGTCTTCCACTGTATGTGCCAACTGGAATACTATGCTGAGGACAAATCCGGCAAACATGCCGTAAATGATAAACCCAACCACCCAGGTGGAAAAACCTAAGGTGTAGATCGGTACCGCCATGAAAATAAAGGCGTGCAGTAATTTAAAACCCCAGAACGATATGTGCTGACCAATGGTCATTTTCTTCAGCGGGGTGGGACCGATCTTTCCAGAGAAGTATTTTTTATAATCTGTAAAGAACACCCACCAGATATACAGCAGGGAATAGGCGGCCCAGAAATACCAGTGCTGAAAGCGGTGTATCTTATAATACTTCTGCGTTTCGCAAAGACGGAGCAGCGGCTTGGCCTCAATATCATCATCAATACCTTCGATATTGGTGTAGGTGTGGTGTATGATATTATGCTTGGTGCGCCACATGAAATTGTTAGCGCCTAAAAAATTAAGTGATAATCCGGCCAGCTCATTGACCCATTTATACCGGCTGAAACTGCCGTGCATACCATCATGCATAATGTTGAACCCAATAGCAGCCGTAAGGCCGCCAAGTACGATACATTCTGTAATAGCCAGCCAGGTAACGGGGGTATAAAAAACAAGGTGGATATAAACGAAAAGAAAACTGGCAACCAGTATGATCGCCTTGGAATATAAAGTAAAATTACCGGTGGCAGGTTTTCCTGCTTTTGCGAAGTATTCACTGATCCTTCTCTTCAATTCACCATGAAAGGACTGAGATGCACTGGAGAATTTCGGGCTAGCCATAGTTATATATAATTTCAACTGCAAAGGTAATCTTTAGCAGGCAATGCTGATGGTAAAGTTTCGACAAACGTTTGCAGTGAAGAATGAGCTATTTTGTTTAATCTTTTGCTGAAAAAGAGTAAAAAGTGCCCTGTTATGTCTCATTTGTTATCAACGCATCAAGGCGGTGGATACCGATCTTCTTTTCACTGATAAAACCTTCGGCATATTTAACACCGATCCTTTTGCCAAACATACGGGCCCTGGCAATGACGCTGTCTAAAAAATCGGGAGTGGAAATATAGGTTTGAGGCCCCTCCTCACTGGTGGTGGCGCCGGTGTGGAATTGTGTGCCATACGCCTGGATGGCTTTCATTCGCTGTTCAAACACATCACTGATGTCGATCAGCAGATCGGGCTCATGGTACCAGTCCTGGATATAGTGCAATACATAAGAAGGCCGCCAGCGGGCCTGTTGGTGTCCTTCTTCATCGGTGGTTTCTATTTTGGCAAGGCCGGCAAGAAAACAACTGTCGGCAATGAGTTTGCCGGCCCGTCCGTGGTCGGGGTGCCGGTCGTTCAGCACATTAGAGAATACAATATCCGGCTGGTATTTGCGGATGGCGGCAATCAGCTTCAGCTGGTGTTCTTCATCATTCTTAAAAAAGCCATCCCGCATCTTCAGGTTGTCACGCAGGTGTACGCCCATGATCATGGCAGCGGTGGCAGCTTCATTATACCTTGTTTCAATAGTGCCGCGGGTGCCCAGTTCGCCCTGGGTAAGGTCCAGGACACCTGCTTTTTTCCCGTTCTTTATTTCGTTGATCAGGGTGCCGGAGCAACCCAGTTCCACATCATCCGGGTGTACACCGATGGCGAGTATGTCAAGTTTCATTGTTGTGTTTACTTTATTAATAAGGGAGCGATAAAGATAGGCAATGTTGAATGTTTGATGTTGAGTGTGGTGTGTTCGATGTTTAAAGTTTAAAGTTTAATGTTTCTCTGTTCCTGCCGGTTGTGTTTTGATCCGGATTGCCTGCAGAGCTGGTGATATGCTTTGCA
>CALSAT010000335.1:0-4676 GCA_943372905.1 Bacteroides fragilis
GCTGTTTTCGAACTATTCTTCAACCTGGATGCTACCGAAGCTCAGCTCGATTTCCCAACCTTCTACGGGTCAGGAAAAAATGGCTGGTTCAATGACTCATTGACACAGATAGATAACATCAATCCATTACTGGATGGTATCGTAAAATATGTACCACCGCCAAAAGTGAACGAAGGCCCCGTGCAGATGCAGATCACCTCTCTCGACTACTCTTCTTTCCTGGGCCGTATCGCCGTAGGAAAAGTAAGCCGTGGTGTATTAAAAGAAGGACAAAACGTGGTGCTGATGCAGGCGGATGGCTCTGTAAAGAAAACCAAAGTAAGAGAGCTGTATGTGTTTGAAGGAATGGGCAAGAAAAAAGTAACAGAAGTGGTAGCTGGTGATCTCTGTGCCGTAGTCGGTATCGAAGATTTCAATATCGGTGATACCATCTCCGACGCAGAAGTACAGGAAGCATTGCCGGTAATAAGTGTGGATGAACCAACAATGAACATGCTGTTCTCAGTAAACAATTCTCCTTTCTTTGGTAAGGATGGAAAATTCGTTACCTCCAGGCACCTGAGAGACCGCCTGATGAAAGAAACTGAAAAGAACCTGGCCCTCCGGGTGGAAGACAGTGAAGAAGGTGACAGCATGGTAGTGTACGGCCGGGGTATCCTCCACCTGGGAATATTAATTGAAACCATGCGCCGCGAAGGATATGAATTAACCGTAGGCCAGCCACAGGTGATCGTAAAAGAGATCAATGGCAAAAAATGTGAGCCGTATGAGGTACTGGTGGTGGATGTACCGCAGGAATTTGCCAGTAAAGTAATTGACCTGGTAAGCCGCCGCAAAGGCGAAATGCTGATCATGGAAACAAAAGGAGAAATGCAGCATTTGGAATTTGAAATACCTTCAAGAGGATTGATAGGCTTGCGTACACAAATGCTCACCGCCACAACCGGCGAAGCAGTAATGGCGCACCGCTTCAGCGAATACAAACCCTGGAAAGGCCCGATCCCCGGAAGAAATAATGGAGTGCTCATTTCCAAAAGCACAGAAAAAACAACCGGTTACTCCATTGATAAATTACAGGACAGGGGTACCTTCTTTGTAGACCCCGGAGAAGAAGTATATACCGGGCAGATCATAGCCGAAAATATAAAACCCGGCGACCTGGTGGTAAATGCCACCGAAGGAAAGAAACTGACCAACCACCGGGCCAGCGGAAGTGATGATGCCACAAAGATCGCCCCTAAAACACTGTTGACACTGGAAGAATGTATGGAATACATACAGCAGGATGAGTGCATTGAGGTAACGCCGAATTTCATCCGCATGCGCAAAGTGATACTGAACGAAGACGAAAGAAAGAAAGTGCAAAAGAAGATGGAAGCCGAGGCGGTGTGATCCGATTCATCCGCACGTTGACAAAGTTTAAGGTTAAAGAAAATAAACAAACACTCCGTTCCCAAAAGAACGGAGTGTTTGTTTTTACAGAATTCAGCCCTGCTTTAACAGTATATTGTTTTTACATTTGTAAACATGCCCCCAACGGTACAGGATATAAATCATCTTCTTCAGCAATACTTCGACAAGGTATTGGTGCTCACCGTTCCCCGGTTTAAAGACAGGCAGGAAAAAATAACACAGCGCCTGTCAGGCATCACGTTTGAGTTTTTTTATGGAGCAGATAAGAATGAACTCGATGCAGACCTCATCAGCCGGAATTATGTGTACGATAAAAAACTATCACTATCTGTACGGCAGCAGTTCAAAGAAATGAATACCGGCGAAATAGCCTGCGCCCTTTCCCACCGAAAGATATACCAGGCCATTGTTGACAATAACTGGCAGCGGGTATTGATACTGGAAGATGATGTGATACCCGATCTCAACACCCTGCCATTACTATTTGATGCAATAAACGAATTACCACCCTCCTGGGAACTCTTCTACCTCGGCTACCTGAAGAATGAGAAAATAACCACCGGCTCACTCATCAAACAGGCCTGGTACAAAATATTACGATTCCTGGGATTAAGCAACCTCACCTACCGGCAGATCAGCAACCTGGCACCAAAGCCATTCAGCCATTCGCTGATGAAAGCCGGCTTTCATGATTGCACCCATGCCTACGCAGTAAGTAATGCAGGCGCAAAAAAACTGATCGCTGCTTCAACACCGGTAAAACACCGGGCAGATAATCTCTTGTCAGCATTAGTACTCAACAATACCATAGAGGCGTATGCCAGCAGATCGTTCCTCTTCAACCAGGAAATATTTGTGAATCAATCGGACCAGTCACATGTGCGGGAACCTCAAAAACTGTCCGTATCATGATACCCAATATCCTGCATTTTGTATTTGGTATGGCGCCGGATTTTGGCGGCAAGCCCTTCTCCCTTGTACATTATTTGTCGCTACGCTCAGCCGTAGAATTAAACAAACCAGCCGCCGCTTATTTTCATTATCAATACGAACCAACCGGTGAATGGTGGGAAAAAGCAAAGCCTTTACTTACATTAAATAAGATAGAAGCTCCCGCCAGCATCATGGGCAATCAGCTGCACCATGTAGCGCATAAAGCAGATGTGGTCAGGCTCAGGGCATTAAAAGAAACAGGCGGCATTTATATGGACCTCGATACCATCAGTGTAAAACCATTAACAGAATTGCTCATTCACTCATTTGCCATCGGCCAGGAACTAAAACCCACCTACCAGCCAAAAAACTTCAGGCAGCGATTAAAATTTAACCTCCGCAAAAAAATGGGATTGATAAAAGATACTTCGGCAGCAACCGGCCTTTGCAATGCAGTATTGCTGTCAGAACCCAACAGCGATTTTGTGAACCGCTGGCTGGAAGAATACAAGAGCTTTCGCTCCACCGGCCGCGATAAATACTGGAATGAACATTCTGTACTCGTGCCACTGAAACTGGCCGGTCAATACCCGGAAACGATCACCAAACTGAGTCCTTACGCTTTTCATTATCCCCTTTATGATGAAGCAGGGCTGAAAGCAATGTTTGAAACCGTAACCGCTTTTCCCGAAGCATACCTTCATCACCTGTGGGAATCATTCTCCTGGAAATATATGTCCGCATTGACGGTACAGGAAATAAAAACGAAAGACACTACCTATAACCTCATTGCCCGCCGTTTTTTATAAATAAAGAAAAATGAAAGTTGGTTTCGCCGCAAGATGGAGTCCGCTGGACAAAAGATCATGGTCAGGCACCAGCTATTATTCCTACCAGGAAATAAAGAAGCACAACGAAGTGGAGATCTTCCAGTTCAAATGGCCCTGGTACCTGCGGGAATGGCTTACCACACAAAAAAGCCTGAACCGTAAATGCTTCAAAAAGAAAACAGCCGTGGAATTTCTTCAGGCATACGCCAAATATTTCAGCCGGCAATTAGAAAAAGAATTGAAGAAAAGACCGGTAGATGTATTATTTGTTTCCGCTTCTTCCCAACTCATTGCTTACGTAAAGACGGATATTCCCATTATCTACATGACGGATGCGACCTTTCAGCAGATACAGGGATACTATCCCTACTTCAGCAACCTGGCGAAGTATAACGTAAGGCAGGGAATAGCACTGGATAAAAGTGCTTTTCACAAGGCTGCCCATTGCATGCTTGCATCAGAGTGGAACAAAAGATCAGCAATAGAAGACTACGGTATAGCAGAAGAAAAGATCTCCGTCATTCCATTAGGGGCCAATATGGATAAACTGCCCCATGCAAACGAACTCTTTACCAAAACAACTGGCAACCCAAGCCTCTTATTCCTTGGGGTGGAGTGGGACAGAAAAGGCGGCGATATTGCCCTCGAAGCTTTCCGCATATTGCGCAACAAAGGCATACAGGCACAGCTCCGGATCATCGGCTGTGTGCCGCCGCATGACCTCAGTGCGGAAAAGGATATAACCGTCATTCCTTTCTTAGATAAGAACAAAGAAGAAGACCTTCAGCAGTTGCACCAGGTATTTTTAGAAACAGATATTCTCTTGTTGCCCACCCGGGCAGAATGTGCCGGAGTGGTGTTTTGCGAAGCATCAGCCTATGGTATTCCCTCCATTACTACAGATACAGGCGGGGTAAGCACTTATGTAAAAGAAGGAGTAAATGGCTATGCATTACCACTCACCGCCGGTGCGCAGGAGTATGCACAGCTGCTCGAAGAACTGCTCAGCAGCAATACCCGGTTGAACGAATTGAAGAGCAGCAGCCGCAAACACTATGAAGACCAGTTGAACTGGGAGCAATGGGGCAAAAAGTTTCAGGAACTGGCAGAAAAGCTCTCCCCAAACCAACACTGAGTTTCCGCCTTCCACCCTTGCGTCGTTGCGAGAGAATTATGTACTTGCCTTTCTCTGCCCCTCCCCATCTCTGCGGTTAAAATTGTATTCCATTGCGCAGCAATCCCTTAGTGCCTTAGTGTCTTAGTGGCCATCAACTGTATTCCTCTGCACCTCCCCATCTCTGCGGTTAAAATTGTATTCCATTGCGCAGCAATCCCTTAGTGTCTTAGTGGCCATCAACTGTATTCCTCTGCACCTCCCCATCTCTGCGGTAAAATTGTATTCATTGCGAAGCAATCCCTTAGTGCCTTCGTGTCTTAGTGGCCATCAATTGTATTCCTCTGCCCTCCCCATCTCTGCGGTTAAAATTGTATTCCATTGCG